>JBFWIY010000377.1:0-3611 GCA_050255855.1 Desulfovibrionaceae bacterium | reverse complement strand
CCTGGAACTCGTCCCCATCCCCCCCCACGTGCGTGGACCCTTCCTGAAAAGCCGCCCCTCTCCCTTCCGCTCGAACCTCCAGGCGCACCAGCCATCGTCCGGATGGGGGTCCGGGGGGCAGTAGAGACAGGTGGTGGTCACGCCCGGGGCGATGGTCCGGGCGAACCCGGTGTATTCCACCATGCCGCCGGACTTGCAGGGATAGTCGGCCAGGCCCTGGCGCTTGCGCGCGTCCTGGACCCGGCAACGGGTCATGCGGAAAGTGAAGCCGGTGGGGGTCTCGTCGACGATCTCCTGCTCGTTGATGCGGGCGTAGAGACGATACCCCAGCGCGGTCTTGAGGGCCTCCAGGGGGTCGGGAGGCAGCTCCGTCAGGGCGGCGATGCGCCGGGCCTCGATGGGGGAGAAGCTCTCCCAGCAGCCGTCGTTCACCGCCTTGGCCGCGGCCATGCCGTGCCGGGACTCCACGGCCTGGAACCACACCCCGTCGGCGGCCAGCCAGTTGACCGCCGCGGCCTTGGCCAGGGCCTGGAGGGTCTCGGGGGGCAGATCGGCCA
Source organism: Desulfovibrionaceae bacterium (assembly GCA_050255855.1). Lineage (GTDB taxonomy): Bacteria > Desulfobacterota > Desulfovibrionia > Desulfovibrionales > Desulfovibrionaceae. Next base: position 3,054 of record JBFWIY010000377.1, on the reverse strand, counting down.
GGGGCGCGGGCAGGCCGTCGCCGGTCAGGGGCACGCCCAGGGTCTTGGCCAGGCGCTTGAGGGTCAGGGCGGTCCAGCGGTCCCCGGCCTCGCGCTCGGCCTCCAGGGCCGCGGCCAGGCCGTGGTTCCGGGCCGTGCCCGCGAACCACAGGCCGTAGTGGAGCATGGTGCGGCGCAGGGCGTCGAGGAAAAAGCGGCAGGTCTCGGCAGGGGTCTCGGGCATGGCGGGCCTCGCGGGGTTGATGGGGGTTGGTGCGGGTTGGTGGGAGTGGTCCGGGGGGCTGATGGTAGAGGAAGGCCGCCCCGGGCGCAAATCCCGGGGCCGGAACGTGAAAACGCCCTCCGGCCGCGGGGCCGGAGGGCGTTCGAAAGGAACGGGGAAGGGGGATCAGCCGAGCAGGACCTTGCGGATCTTCTCCAGGGCGTCGGTGAGCACGAGTTCGTGCACCGCGTAGGAGAAGCGGATGCAGCGGTCGTCGCCAAAGGCCGCGCCCGGCACCAGGGCCACGCCCGCCTCGTCCAGGATCTTGGCGCAGAGGCTGGTGGAGTCCGGGGTGGCGTGGTTGTAGAAGGCCTCCATGACCGGAAACACGTAGAACGCGCCGTCGGGCTTGGGGCAGGTGACCCCGGGCCAGCCGGCGATGGCCTCCAGGATGATGTCGCGCCGGGCCTGGAAGGAGACGAGCATGTTGTCCACCAGGTCCCAGGGCCCGTTGAAGGCGGCCAGGGCGGCCTGCTGGGCGATGGAGTTGACGTTGGAGGTGGACTGGGACTGGATCTTGTTCATGGCCTTGACCAGGTCCGGGTGGGTGAGCGAGTAGCCCAGGCGGAACCCGGTCATGCAGAAGCTCTTGGAGAGCGCGTTGACGATGGCCAGCTTTTCCGGGTGCTTCTGCCACAGGGGCGAGAGGCTGGCGGGCTTGGCCGGGTCGTAGACCAGCCGGTCGTAGACCTCGTCGGAGATGACGAAGATGTGCTTGGAGATGGCCCACTCGGCGATCTCGTTGAGCTGGGCCTGGGTGTAGCAGGCCCCGGTGGGGTTGGAGGGCGAGTTGATGAGCAGCACCCGGGTGCGCTCGGTGCGGTGGGCGTCCAGCTGGTCCAGGGTGGCCAGGAAGCCGTTTTCCGGGGTGGTGGGCACGGGCACGAACACGCCCTCGGCCAGGTCGATCATGGCCGGGTAGCTGACCCAGTAGGGCGCGGGCACGAGGACCTCGTCGCCCGGGTTGAGCAGGGCCATGAACAGGTTGTACAGGGCCTGCTTGCCGCCGTTGGTGGCGATGGTGTTCTCGCCCGTGGCGTCCACGCCGTAGAACTGTTTGAAATAGCCCGCGATGGCCGTGCGCAGGGCCGGGATGCCGGGCACGGCGGTATAGCGGGTATGGCCCTCGTCCAGGGCCCGCTTGGCGGCGTCGCGGATGTGCAGGGGGGTCTTGAAGTCGGGCTCGCCCACGGCCAGGCTGATGACCTGGCGTCCCTGGGCGCGCAGTTCCTGGGTCTTGGCGTTGATGGCCAGGGTGGCGGAGGGCTTGAGCCGCTGCACTCGCTGAGAAATCCGCATGACTGACTCCCGAAGGCGGTGAAAGGGTCGCGCCCTGGGGGGCGCATGGGCCCCCTTGTAGTGGAAAACGGTCCCAAGGTAAACGCCCGCCGCCCGATCCGCCGCTTTTTGACAATTTTGTTGTGGGTTTTTTTCGGGGCAAGAGTTGACCTGACTACAGGTTCACCCTGCAGGGTCCGGTGCATGCGCGGGCGGGATGGTCCGCCCCGCGCGAACCCCATGCGAGGAGACCCCATGCCCTCCGAATCCCCCAGGCCCTCCGCCCCGGCCCACGCCCCGGCCCGGCTGGACCTGACCCACGAGGCCGTGCTGGACGCCGCGCCCGAGGCCGTGTTCCCGCTGCTCTGCCCCGTCCGGGAATACGACTGGATTCCCAGCTGGGCCTGCGGCCTGGTGCATTCGGCCTCGGGCCTGGCCGAGCCGGACTGCGTGTTCGTCACCGAATTCCCGGACCGCGGCCGCGAGGTCTGGACCTGCTCCCGGTTCGATCCCCCGGCGCGCATCGAATACGTACGCATGGGCCCCGGCCGCGTCACCCGGCTGGAGATCCGCCTGGCCCCCGAGGGGCCCGGCACCCGCATCCGCTGGCGGCAGGTCATCACCGCCCTGGACGCGGCCGAGGCCGAGGCCGTTGAGGAATACGGCCGGACACGCTATCCGGAAGACATTCGCGCCCTGGTGCGCATGCTCGCCCACCACCTGGCCACGGGCGGCTGCCTGGGCCGCGACTAACCCCGGGAGACCCCATGCACACCATCGGACGCCTGGCCCGCCAGTTCGGCCTCTCGCGCAGCACCCTGCTCTACTACGACCGCATCGGCCTGCTGCATCCCACGGGCCACGCCAAGGGCGAGTACCGGCGCTACTCCGCGGCCGACGCCGCCCGCCTGGCCCGCATCTGCTCCCTGCGCGAGGCCGGGCTGCCCCTGGAACGCATCGCCCGGGTGCTGGACGGCCCGGAGACCGCCCTGGGCCAGGCCCTGGAGGCCCGGCTGGACGAGCTGGTGGCCGAGATGCGCGCCCTGCGCGAGCAGCAGCACGTCATCCTGGAGCTCCTGGGCTCCGGCCGCCTGGCCTCCGGCGCGGCGGGCGAGGGCCTCCTGGACAAGGCCACCTGGACCGCCCTGCTGCGCGACGCGGGCTTCAGCGAGGAGGACATGCGCCGCTGGCACGCGGACTTCGAGCGCCGCGCGCCCGAGTCCCACCTCCGCTTCCTGCGGCTGCTCTGCCTGCCCAAGGACGAAATCGACCTCATCCGCGCCTGGGCGGCCTCGCCCCTGCGCATCGAACACCTCAGAAAAGCGAGTCAAAACCACATGGAACAGCTGTTCAGATTCTTTGAAGGCCTCGAACGCAAGGGCCCCGGCGGCGAGGCCGAGACCCTGGCCGCCCTGGACCTGGCCCGGGCCGCCGCCCCGGAGCTTCTGGGACCCGGCCGGACCCCCGACATCCTGGACCTCGGCTGCGGCGCGGGACCGCAATCCCGCATCCTG
>JBFWIY010000376.1:0-3619 GCA_050255855.1 Desulfovibrionaceae bacterium | reverse complement strand
GTGCAGGTGGGTCTGCAACAGCAGCCGCTCGGCGTCCTCCACGCTGAACCGCTGCCGCCGCACGAAGTCCCGGATGCCCGCGATGAAGCCCTCGGAGGCCGTGGCGGCCAGCTCCTCGGGGTCGAAGAACCAGTTGAGCAGCCCCTTGTAGAACTCGAAGGGCCGCCCGGCGTCCCCGGCCTGCGCCGGGTCCCAGTCGTGCTCGGGCCGGGGGCAGGCGCGGTCCAGCAGGCAGATGCGCTCCACGGCCCCCAGGTTCACGGCCACCAGCCGGTTGTTGCAGGTGCGGACGCAGGCCCAGGGCTCGCCCGGGTCGGCGTTGGCCAGGTGGTTGTCCGTGCGCCGCCACTCGGCGTCGGTGATGGGATACCAGATGGATTGCTCCTGTCCGCGCAACAGGATGCCCACATGGCCCTTGAACCCGTCCAGCCCGCCCGTTCCATCCGGGCCCGGGCGGCCCGCCGCGGCCCGCGCGGCGGCGGAGCGGGGCGCGGTCGGGAGCACCGTCTCCAGCCGATGGGCGTAGGGCCCCTTGCCGATGAGGTTGTCCACGCTGGTGCCGAAGAGCATGGCCAGGTCGCGCAGGGCCGTGAGGCTCGGCTCGGCGGCCCCGCTCTCCCAGCGTCCCACGGTCTGCTGGGTGGTGCGCAGGGCCTGCGCCACCTGGCGCTGGGTGAAGCGGAGCGCGGTCCGGAATTTCCGCAGGTTCTTCATGGTCCGCCGCCTCCCTTCGGGCATCGCGATGGGCAGGCAAAAACTACTATAACATTTTATGTGTGTAAACACGAAAAATGTGTATCACCCGATACGACGGGTTTCCGCCGCATTTCCGGGGCGGCCTCGGGCCGTGGCCCGGCCAACCGTGGGACCGAAGGGGCGGGCCGGAAGAGGGGGCCGGATGAGGATGGCAGGGGAGGGAGGCGGGGAAGGTGTGGCGAAGGAAACGGGAAGGGAGGCGAAATCGGCGCGGGGCGGACCGCCGGTCCGCCCCGCGCCGGATGGTGCGAGGTTACAGCCGTTCGAGCAGGATTTCCGCGAACTTCTGGCAGCCCACGCTGGTGGCCCCGTCCATCTGCCGGGCCAGGTCCGCGGTGACGGTCTTGGCGGCGATGGCGGCCTCCACGGCGGCGTGGATGGTCTGGGCGGCCTCGGTCCAGCCCAGCTCCTCCAGCATGAGCGCGCCGGAGAGGATGAGGGAGCCGGGGTTGCCCTTGTCCAGCCCCACCAGGGTGGGGGCCGTGCCGTGGGTGGGCTCGTAGATGGTCAGCGTGGTGCCCTTGTTCATGCCCGGGGCCAGCCCGAGCCCGCCCACCTGGGCGGCCAGGGCGTCGGACAGGTAGTCGCCGTTCAGGTTGGTGGTGGCGATGACGTCGAACTCCTCGGGCCAGAGCAGCACGGCCTGGAACATGGCGTCGGCGATGCGGTCCTTGATGATGAGCGGCTTGTCCCCGGCCTCCACCTCGGACTCGGTCATGGTCTGTTCCTTGAACAGGTCGCGGGCCACCTCGTAGCCCCAGTTCATGAAGGCCCCTTCGGTGTACTTCATGATGTTGCCCTTGTGCACCAGGGTCACGGAGCGGCGCTCGGTCTCCAGGGCGAAGCGCACCGCGGCCTCCACCAGGCGCTTGCAGCCGCGCTCGGTGACGGGCTTGATGCCCACGCCGGACTCCAGGTCCACGTTGGCGTTCAGCTCGTCGCGCAGGAAGCTCAGCAGGCGGCGCGCCTCCGGGGTCCCGGCGGCCCATTCGATGCCCGCGTACACGTCCTCGGTGTTCTCGCGGAACACCACCATGTTCACCTTTTCCGGGTGCTTCACCGGGGACTGGATGCCCTGGTAGTAGCGGATGGGCCGGATGCAGGCGTAGAGGTCGAAGGCCTGGCGCATGGTGACGTTGAGGCTGCGGAAGCCCTTGCCCACCGGGGTGCCGAGCGGGCCCTTCATGGCCACCTTGGCCTTGCGCAGGGTGTCCATGCTGGCCTCGGGCAGGTACTGGCCCGTGGCCTTGTAGGCCTTTTCGCCGGCCAGGACCTCCTCCCATTCGAGCGTGCGCTCGTCGCCGTAGCACTTGGCCACGGCCGCCTCGATGACGGGCCGTCCGGCCTTCCAGATCTCGGGACCGATGCCGTCGCCTTCGATGAAATAGACTTTCTGCGTGACCAAGGCTGCCTCCAGGGGGTGGGTCCGAATGGTTGCAATGGGGTGCGCGGGGCGGCTGCCCGCGACGCCCTACGGTCATACAAGGCGGGCCGGGCCTTGGCAAGGGCGCGCGGGACCGGGCCGCCCGGGTCCGCGCCCGCGCCCGGAATGCGGCCCGGAATGCGGCGCGGAATGCGCTGCGAAATGCGGCGCGGAATGCGCGGCGAAATGCGGCGCGGGCGTGGGCCGGGACAGGCCCGCCATGCGCCCGGCGGCGCGGTCCGGGCCCGGGAAGAGCGCCCTTGGCCCGAATTTTTCCCCGCATCCGCCTTGTTTCGCCCCCTGGTTGACATGTTCCGGCCCCCCGGGCTATGCATTCGCCATGGAACTCCGAAACCTTCCTCGCAATTGGTGGCGCTGGCGGCATAGCGATTGAAGCCGTCGGCATAGAAACCAACTCAGGGACTGCATGGCCGCGGACTTCAGGTTCGCGGCTTTTTTCATCCCCGGCGGGAGCCCGGGGAGCGGCCCCGAACCCCTGCTACGAAATCCCGGCCCGGTCCTCCAACCCCGGCGGCGCGCCCGCCGGACCGTCCCCAGGAGACCGTCATGGACCATCGCATCCTTCTGCCCCAGTCGGAACTGCCCCGGGCCTGGTACAACGCCCTGCCGGACCTGCCCACGCCCCTGGCCCCGCCCCTGCATCCCCAGACCCGCCAGCCCGTGAGCCCCGAGGACCTCAACGTCATCTTCCCCATGGGGCTGATCGAGCAGGAGATGAGCCCCCAGCGCTTCATCCCCATCCCCGAGCCGGTGCTGGACATCTACCGGCTGTGGCGGCCCACCCCCCTGGTCCGCGCCACCCGCCTGGAGCAGGCCATCGGCGCCAAGTGCAAGATCTTCTTCAAGGACGAGTCGGTCTCGCCCGCCGGGTCCCACAAGCCCAACACCGCGGTGCCCCAGGCCTACTACAACAAGATCGAGGGCGTGAAACGGCTTTCTACCGAGACCGGCGCGGGCCAGTGGGGCACGGCCCTGGGCTTCGCCTGCTCCATGTTCGGCATGGAGTGCACGGTCTACATGGTCAAGGTGAGCTATGAGATGAAGCCCTACCGGCAGATCCTCATCCGCTCCTACGGGGCCACGGTGCACCCCTCGCCCAGCCCGGCGACCAACACCGGCCGGGCGATCCTGGAGCGCGACCCGGACTGCAAGGGCAGCCTGGGCCTGGCCATCTCCGAGGCCGTGGAGGACGCCGCCACCCACGACGACACCAAGTACACCCTGGGCAGCGTGCTCAACCACGTGCTCCTGCACCAGACCATCTGCGGCCAGGAAGCCGAGAAGCAGATGGCCAGCATCGGCGAGAAGCCGGACTACGTGGTGGGCTGCGTGGGCGGGGGCAGCAACTTCGCCGGGCTCATGCTCCCCTTCCTGCCGCGCAAGCTGGCGGGCGAGAAGATCACCTTCGTGGCCGCCGAG
>JBFWIY010000375.1:0-3624 GCA_050255855.1 Desulfovibrionaceae bacterium | reverse complement strand
CCGGCGTGCCGGTCGAACGCCTCCAGCACCTGGTGTACGAAGGCGGCCCCCACGATGTCCGGAATGATGGGCGCGAGGATGTCCGGGTCGGTGTGCGTGACCGTTTCGCCCTGCGCCTCCGTCCCCTTGATCTCCACGTCCTTCAGCCAGCCCGCCTCGCGCAGCGGGCCGTGTCCGTCCCAGCCTCCCGGAGCCCCGATCAGCCCCAGCAGGTCCGCGCCGTCGTCCCGCAACCGCCCCCACCCCAGCCCGCCCGCAATGGTGGCGGCGGCCAGGAGCCGGGGCAGGGCGTCGCCGGGCAGGCCCATGCCCTTGGAGGCGTTGCGCAGGCGGCGCAATTCCCGGTCCACCAGGGCGGAGATGATCTCCGGGCCGGTGAAGGACAGGGCCGGTTCCTCGGGAAAGAGCACCGTGTATATGCCCAGGGCCACCAGAAAGAGGGCGTAGCAGTGGGTCGGGGCCATGGTCATCCAGGCCTGCATCTGCTCCGGGGACAGCGGGTGGGGCGCGGAAAGGTGCTGGTATTTCTTGAGCCCGCACAGCGTTTCCTGGACCCCGTTCACGATGGTCTGGGCCGTTTCGACGTCGTCGCGCCCCACGCCCCAGGGCGCGAGGGCCAAGGGGTCGTCGTGGACCAGGTCCGTCACGCCGTGGTCCACGGCCCGGTCCCGCCAGGCCGAGTAGTCCGACCGGGTCAGGAACAGCACCCGCAACCGGACGTCTTCCTCCAGCCCGGCCAGGGCCCGGAACAGGTCTTCCACCGCGGAGGGCTTCTCCTCGGGGTAGTCGATGATGAGCAGGGTGCCCGCGCCTCCCAGCCGGTAGGGGGGCCGGTCCCTCCGGTCTTCGCCGCCGGAGAGGGAGACGACTCCCGCCGCCCATCCTCGGGCCCGCAGCTCCTGGCCGAATTGCGCCGCGAGCCGCGTCTTGCCCACGCCGCCCGGCCCGCACACGAAGCACATGGACGGGCCGCCTTCCGATTCGGCCCATTGGTGCAGGCGCGCCAGCTCCTCTTGCCTGCCCGCGAACAGGCGCCCCCAGCTCTTCCAGGACAGCAGGGCCAGCGGGTCGGGGTTTTGTTTCAGCGAGTGGAAGGGGATGGTCAGTTCGGCGGTCCCCGGGATGGAGCCGGGCGGGGTCTGCTCCGGGAAGCCGACGAACTGGAAGCTTGCGAGGGTGAACGACACGGTGGGCTGGAAGACGAGGTCGAGCACGGCGATCCCCCGGAGGCTTGCGAGTTGTCGTTATGGATATCGGATGCCGGAAGGCATGGTCAAGGCCGTCTCCTGGGCTTTCATTTCCTGTCGCGCTTTCGTAGGGTTGGAAAACATTGCTTTCCCTGGAGGCTTCCATGCATGCACCCCGGAACCTCGCCCGTTGCGTCCTGGTTTTTCTGGCCCTGCTGGCCGCGGTCCTGGCCGCCCCGGCCCTGGCCGCCCCGCCTGCGGACACCAATGGGGATGGGGAGATCCGCATGGCCGCGCTGAGCGACGTGGAGGGGGCGGTGGCGGATGCGCGGGTCGCGGCCGCGGCCCTGGCCGGGCACGGGGTGGACTTCGTGGTCATCGCCGGGGACCTGTACGAGGACGAGGGGCACCGCAAGCACCCCATGTTCCCGGACTCCACGGACAACGTGCGCGAGATGGTGGACGGGGTGCGGCCCTTTGCCGAACTCGGGGTGCCGGTGTACGTCATCCCGGGCAACCACGAGAGCCGGGCCGTGTTCGGCGCGGCCATGGACATTTTGGCCGTTCAGTGCCCCAACGTGCGCGACATCAACGGCCGGGGCGTGGACCTGGACGGGCTGAACCTGGTGGGGCTCGGGGGCTACTACCTAGCCGGGCGCGGCGCGCCCGACGCCTTTGTGCTCGAACCCGAGGACTACGTGGCGGCGCGGGAGCGCATCAACGCCTTTCTGGCCGAACAGCCGGGCGAGCCCGTGGTCTTTCTCACCCATTCCCCGCCCCTGTCCCGCGGGGCCGAGGACTATGTGGACGGGTTCGGCCACGTGGGCGACCCGGGCCTGGCGGCCCTCCTCGACGCCCCTGCACCCGGGGCCGGGGCCGGGCCCGGGGCCGCGCCTGCGTCTGCGCTCGCCCCTGCGTCCGTGTCTGCGTCCGTCCCCGTGTCCGGGCCCGGGGTTCCGGCTGTCCCTGTCCAGGCCGTCCCGGCTCCGGCCGTCGGTGCGGGCGGCGCACTCGCGTCCGTTTCCCCCTCGACCGCCCCCGTCGTCCCCGCGTCCGCGCCCGGGGCCGCGTCTGCTCCTGCTGTAGCCGCTCCCGCCGCTCCGGCCGGTGCGGGCGGCGCGTCCATCCTCAACATCTGCGGCCACATCCACGAGCGCGGCGGGGAGTGGGAGATCTTTGACCGGGGCGAGTCCCACAACGTGGCCTCGGTCACGCCCTACCGCGATCCCCAGGCCCCGCGCGTCACGGTGTTTCGCGTCACCCCGGCCGGGTTGACCGCGATCCCCTAGCCGGGATGCGGCCAGGGCCGTTCCCCGCCGGTCCGCCTCCCCCGGTCCGCCCACCGTCCGTCCCGGTCCGTCCCCTGCCGGTCCATCCCCCGCCGGTTCGTCGGCCTTGGTCCGCCCATCCGGTGCATCCGCCCCCGGTCCTCCACGGGCCGCCCCGGTCCGGCCCTGGTCCATGCCGGGCGTGCGCCGGGGCGGACCGGGCGCGTCCCTTCGGCCGTTCGTCCCCGGCGTCCCGGCCGGTCCGCCCCGCCTCGGTCCGCCTTGGACCGCTCCCGTTTCCGCACCCGCCCCGGTCTCGCCATCCGCCCCGCCCCGCCCCCCGTCCCCACCCCGTCGCCTCCACCATCCCCCGCCGCCGCTTCCCTTTTCCCCGCCCCTCCCGTAGAACCGGGGCATGGGTTTGACCGCGGATTCCGGCCTGCTCGCCTACCTCTGGATGCGCCTGCCCCTGGTGCTGCTCTTCGTGAACGGCTACCTGGTCTACCGCCTCCTGGCCGTCACCCGGCTCACCGACGCCTTCGCCCTGGCCGCCGTGCGCCTGAGCGCCGGGTCCACGCCGCGCCTGCTCGGCATGCTCATGGCCGCGGCCGCCGCCCTCTCCCTGTGCATCCCCAACGCCATCACCGTGCTCACCCTGCTGCCCGTGCTCACCCGGCTCGACGCCCGCTGCCGCGCCCTGGACCCGCCGTTGCCCCTCACCACCCCCCTCACCCTGGCCGTCATCTACGGGGCCAACATCGGCGGCATGGGCTCCCTCATCGGCTCCCCGGCCAACCTGCTGCTCATCGGCGCCCTGGACTGGCTGCACGTGCCCGGCCGCGAGCGCATCGACTTCCTCAACTGGTTCCTCTGGGCCCTGCCCCTGGCCGCCCTGCTGCTGGCCGCGGCCTGGGGGCTGCTGGTGGGCGCGGGGCTGTCCCGCGCCGTCCGCTCCCGCCGTCTGGACGCCGACGCCCTGGCCGCGGTGGCGGCGGCCCCGGGCCAGGGCGGCCGGGGCGGCCGGGGCGCGGGCGCGGAGCTCTCCCCCTGGCAGCGCTCGGCCCTCAAGCTCTTTGTCCTGTTCCTGGTCTTCTGGATCGGCGAGGCCATGGCCAAGGCCGCGCTGCCCGCGGTGGCCGCCTCGGAGCCCGCCTGGACCCTGGGGTTCT
>JBFWIY010000374.1:0-3629 GCA_050255855.1 Desulfovibrionaceae bacterium | reverse complement strand
GCCCTTGCAGGAGTCCTTGCGGCCCGACCCCAGGGGGCGCAGGGCCAGTCCGCCCCCGCCGTAGGCCCCATCGGCGAAGTTCATGTAGGAGACCGTCAGGTCGGACATGGGCTGGTGGTCGGGCCGGGCCGGGGCCAGCTCGTCCATGAGCCCGTCCTCGTCCAGCAGGCGGTGGGCCAGGGCCCCGTGGTGGATCCGGGTCAGGCGCGCGGTCAGCCCGGCCACGTCGTCCCCGGGCCGGACCTCGGCGCGCAGGGGCAGGGTGCGGGAGAACATGCCGGGCATGGTCTCGGTCTCGGGCAGGATGCGGCCGTTGTCCGCCATGGAGATGCACAGGGGCCCGCCCCCGGCGTGGCGCGCCGCGGTCACGGCCAGGGCGGCCAGGGTGAGGATGAAGGGGCTGGTGCGCAGCCGCCGGGCCTGGGCGCGCACGGCCGGGGCCAGGTCGGGGTCCTGGGGCAGGGGCAGGCCCGCCCCGCGGGCGGTGAAGCGGGCCGGGCGCGGGGCGTCCGCGGGCAGCTCCAGCACGGGCAGGCCGTCGCGCCAGAGTTCGCGCCACCAGTCCTGCACGCCCTTGCCCCCGCCGCGGCGCAGGAAGTCGCGCTCCCAGACGGCGTAGTCGCGCAGGGTCCGGGCCGGGGCCGGGGGCGGGGCGTCGGGCCGGTCGTACAGGGCGGCCAGGTCCGCGGCCAGGATCTCCAGGGTCATGGCGTCGCCCACGGCGTGGTGGGTGTCCAGGAACAGGATCTGGCGGCCGTGGTCCTGGCCCGGCTCGGGGGTGCGCAGCAGGGCGGCGCGCAGCAGCGGGGCGCGGGCCGGGTCGAAGGGCCGGATCAGGGCCGCGGCCCGGGCCTCGAAGGCGTCGGGGGCCAGGTCCAGGACCTCCAGGGGGACGTGGGAGAGGCGCGTCTCGGGCTCCACCACCATGCGCGGCCGTCCGTCCCGGGTGATGAACCGGGTGCGCAGCACCTCGTGGCGGCGCAGCAGGGCGTCCAGGGCGGTCTGGAGCCGGGCCGGGTCCGCCCCGTGGGGCAGGAGATAGAACTGGGGCAGGTTGTACCCGGTGCCCGCCGTGCCGGAGCGCTCGGCGCGGAGCACCGAGGCCTGGGCCAGGCTCACGGGGGCGTCCGGCCCGGGCGGGGCCGGGGGCAGGGGGACGGCCCCGGGGGCGGCCGGGGCGGCGTCGGCCGCGGGCCCGTCTTCGTGTCCGTCTTCGTGTCCGGCCGTCTGCCCATCCGTCCGTTCTTCCGGCGTCCCGGCCGGGTTCGGCCCGATCAGCGCGGCCAGCCCGGCCACGGTGCCCGTGGCGAAGAGGTCGGCCAGGGTCAGCCCGGCGGACAGCTCGCGGTTGAGGCGGTTCACCAGGCCCATGCCCACGATGGAGTCGCCGCCCAGGGCGTGGAAATCCTCGTCCACGGGCAGCTCGCGGTAGCCCAGGACATTGCCCCAGATGCGGCCCACGGCCCGTTCCGCCGCGCTGAAGGTCCGGGGCGGCTCGGCCGTGAGGCGCACCTCGAATTCGGTCCCGGCGTCGGCCGGGGGGGGCGGAGCGGCCGGGGTCCCGGCCTCGGGCGCGCCGTCCGGGACAGGTTCCGGGGCGAGGGGGCAGGCCTGGGCCGCGCCTGCGCGCAGGGCGGCCAGGAGCAGGCCCGGGGCGTCGGCCGGGGCGATGCTCGGCCCCACCGGGGTCTCGCCGCCCAGGCGGCGGGCCATGCCCACCTCGCGCCAGGCGGGCCAGTCCAGGGCCAGGGCCGGGCGGCCCTGGCTGCGCCGCCAGGCGGCGAAGGCGTCCAGCCAGGCGTTGGCCGCGGTGTAGTCGGTCTGGCCGGGCGCGCCGCCCAGGCCGGTGCGCGAGGCGGCCAGCACGAAGCATTCCACGGGATCCTGGCGGGTCAGCTCGTCCAGGAGCCGGGCCCCGGCCACCTTTGGGGCCAGGGTGCGCCGGAATTCGGCCCGGGTCTTGCGGACCAGGAAGCCGTCCCCTGGGGCCCCGGCGCAGTGCAGCACGCCGTGGATGGGGCCCAGCTCGGCCCGCGCCCGGTCCAGGGCGGCGCGCAGGGACGGGCGGTGGGTGACGTCGGCGGCCAGGGGCAGCACGCGGGCCCCGGAGGCGGCCAGCCCGGCCCACAGCTCGCGGCGGCGGGCGGCCTCGGGGTCGTCGCCCGCCGGGGGCTCGGCCGTGCGGCCCAGCAGGGCCAGGCGCGCGCCGGGCTGCCCGGCCAGGGCCCGGGCCAGGGTCAGGCCCATGCCGCCGAACCCGCCGGTGACCACCCAGCAGCCGTCGGGCCGGGGCTCGGCGGGCCGGAGTTCGCCCGGGGGCGCGGCGGCCAGGGTCCGGGCCAGGCGCGTCCCGTGGCGCAGGGCGGCCAGGCGGTCCGGCCCGTGGAGCGGGGCGGGGTCGGCCAGCTCGGCCCGCACGGCGTCGAGCTGGGCGTTGAGGTCCAGATTCGGGTCCAGATCCAGGAACCGGCAGTCCAGGCGCGGCTCCTCGAAGGGCAGGCTCAGGCAGAGCCCGGCCGCCAGGGCCTGGCCCGGGCGCAGAACGGATTCGCCCCCGTCCGCGGCAAAGGCCCCGCGCCCCAGCACCAGCACGCGTCGGGTCCGCGTCCCGGGCCGGGCGGCCAGGGCGCGCAGCAGCCAGGCCAGGCGCTCGGCGGCCGGTTCGGGGTCGGCGTCGGGCGGTTCGGTCCCCAGGAGCGCCACCAGCCGCGCCGCCGGATCCCAGTCCTGGGCCAGGGCCTCGGGGTCGGGGTCGGCCGCGGTCTCCAGCAACCCGTCGCCTACATTCAGAGCCGCGCCCAGGGCCGCGGCCGCGGCCGCGTCCATTCCCGGGGCCCAGAGGGCCGTGGGGGCGCTCGCGGCCTCGGTTTTGACTTCGGAATCGGCCGTCTCGGCCAGGGGCCGGGGCTCCCAGGCCGGGTAGCGCAGGGCCGGGCCGGGGGGCGGGCTGAAGACCAGGGAGGTCGCCCGGACCAGGGGCGCGCCGTCGGCCTCGGCGTAGAGCACGGCGTCCACGCCCAGGCGGCCGTCGGGCAGGTCGCGCCGGTCGATCACGGCCAGCACCGCGCCGGAGAGCGGGGCGAAGATCTGGAATTCGGCGCAGGCCGAGGGCAGGCGCACGGGGCCGTCCGCCAGGGCCAGGCTCAGGGCCGCGTCCAGCAGGGCCGGGTGCGGTCCGGGCCCGTCGCCCCGGGGCGCGTCCAGCCGGGCCAGGAGGCGGCGGCCGTCCGCGGAGCGCCGGGCCGTGCGCAGGCGGTCCCAGCGCGGGCTCACGCCCACCGGGCCGGAGCCCTGCGAGGCCGGGGCCACGGGCAGGGCCTCCGGACAGGCCGCCTCCAGGGCGGCGCGGGCCGCGGCGTCCAGGGGGGGCGGGGCCGCGTCCCCGGGCGTCAGGGGCCGGACCTGGGCGGCGGCGAACTCGGCCCAGGCCCCGTCGCGCCGCCGGGCCTCCAGATGAAGATGAAGGGGCAGGCCCAGGTCGTCCTTCCGGCGCTCCACCCGCACCTGGGCCGAGTCCGGGGCCAGGTCCGCCGGGGCCAGGGGCCGGGTCCAGGCCAGGCCGCGCAGGCTCAGGCCCGCGCCGCTGTCCGCCTTCAGGTGCGCCCGCGCCGCCTCGGCGGCCAGGGCGG
>JBFWIY010000373.1:0-3629 GCA_050255855.1 Desulfovibrionaceae bacterium | reverse complement strand
CTTGCGGAAGTCGTAGAACCAGTTGAGCACCTGCTCGTATTCGTCGGCGGTGATGATCTCCGCCCCCAGCTCCACGGCGCGGCCCGTGGGCACCAGCAGGAAGATGTGCCAGGCCGAGGCCCCGAGGCGTTGGCAGAGCTGGAATATGTCCTTGAAATACGGCAGATTGTGGCGCGTCACCGTGGTGTTGATCTGGAACTCAATGCCCGCGCGCTTCAGCCGCTCGATGCCGGCCAGCGAGGCCGCGAAGGCCCCGGGCACGCCCCGGAACTCGTCGTGCTGGGCCGCCTCGGGCGCGTCGATGCTGATGGAGCAGCGCTCCACGCCCACGGCCTTGATCTTCGCCACGTTTTCGTCGCTGAGCAGGGTCCCGTTGGGGGCCATGACGCAGCGCAGGCCCTTGGCCTTGGCGTAGGGGATGAGCTCGAACACGTCGTGGCGCATGAGCGGCTCGCCGCCCGTGAAGATGACGATGGGGTTGCCCACGCCCGGGAAGGTGTCGATGAGGGCCTTGGCCTCGGCCGTGCTGAGCTCGTTCTCGTAGGGCTCGGGGTGGGCCTCGGCCCGGCAGTGCTTGCAGGCCAGGTTGCAGGAGCGGGTGATCTCCCAGGCGATGAGCCGGCAGGCCGGGGTCCCGTCCTCCAGGGTCATGCTCGGCTTGCCGCCCGGCTTGCCGTGGGGATGGCCGCCGGGATGTCCCCCGGGATGCCCGCCCGTGTCGTGGGAATGGCCCGCGCCCGCGCTGTATTCCGGCAGGTCCGCGGTCTGGCGTTCGTTTGTCATTGCTTGTCCCAGCGCTCCAGCACGTCTTCGGTGAAATAGGTCAGGATCATGTCCGCCCCGGCGCGCTTGATGCCCACCAGGGACTCCATGACCATGCGCTCCTCGTCCACCCAGCCCCGTTCGGCCGCGGCCTTGATGATGCTGTACTCGCCCGAGACCTGGTAGGCGGCCAGCGGCAGGTCGAAGGCCTCGCGCACCCGGCGCAGCACGTCCAGGTATGGCCCGGCGGGCTTGACCATGAGGATGTCCGCGCCCTCGTCCGCGTCGGCCGAGGCCTCCACCAGGCCCTCGCGGCCGTTGGCCGGGTCCATCTGGTAGGTCTTGCGGTCGCCGAACTGGGGCGCGGACTCGGCCGCGTCGCGGAACGGGCCGTAGTAGGCCGAGGCGTACTTCACGGCGTAGCTCATGATGGGGGTCTCCACGAAGCCCTCCTGGTCGAGGAGCTCGCGGATGGCCGCCACGCGGCCGTCCATCATGTCGGACGGGGCCACCATGTCCGCCCCGGCGCGCACGTGGGAGAGCGCCGTGCGGGCCAGCAGGTTCAGGGTGGGGTCGTTCTGCACCCGGCCGTCGCGCACGATGCCGCAGTGGCCGTGGGAGGTGTATTCGCACAGGCAGACGTCGGTGACGATGACCAGGTCCGGGAAGCGGTCCTTGAGGCGGCGGCAGGCCTGCTGGACGATGCCCTCGTCGGCGTAGGCCTGGGAGGCGTTCTCGTCCTTCTGCTTGGGGATGCCGAAGAGGATGAGGGCGCGCAGGCCCTGGGCCACGGCCCGGGTGACGCGGTCCTCCAGGTGCTTGAGGCTCAGCTGGTACTGGCCGGGCATGGAGTCGATGGGCTTCTTGAAGTCCGCGTCGTCGGTCTCCACCACGAAGTAGGGCATGATGAGGTCCTGGGGGCGCAGCTCGGTCTCGCGCACCAGCTCGCGCAACCCGGCCGAGGACCGCAGGCGGCGGCCCCGGAAGAAGCCGGAGTGCAGACAGTCGGACATGATGATGGCTCCTTGGTTCGTCTAGTCGCGCACGCCCACGGGCTCGCCGGTGATCTCCTCGTCGGTGAGGTAGCAGGCCGGGTCCTGGGCCCAGAAATCGCCGTACCAGGCCTCGGCCCGGGCGCGGAAGTTGCCGCCGCAGATGTTCAGGAAGCGGCACTTGGCGCAGCGGCCGCCCACGTAGGGGCGCTTGTCCTTCATCTGGTGCAGCAGCTCGATGTCCGGGTCGTCCCAGATCTGGGAGAAGGGGCGTTCGAGCACGTTGCCGAAGGTGTGGTGGCGCATGAACTGGTCGGCGTGGACCTTGCCGTCCCAGGAGATGCAGCCGATGCCCCGGCCCGAGGAGTTGCCCTCGTTCCAGCTCAGCAGCTGGAGCACCTCGGCGGCGCGCTTGGGATCCTCGCGCAGCATGCGGTAGTAGAGGTAGGGCCCGTCGGCGTGGTTGTCCACGGTGAGGACCTCCTTCTCCAGTCCCTTGTCGAACAGGGCCCGGGTCTTGTCCATGATGAGGTCCACCACGGCCCGGGTCTCGGCGTGGTCCAGGTCCTCCTTGATGAGGTTCGAACCGCGGCCCGAGTAGACCAGGTGGTAGAAGCAGATGCGCGGCACGTCGAGCCGCTCGATGAGGTCGAAGAGGTGGGGGATCTCGCCCGCGTTGCGCTTGTTGATGGTGAAGCGGAGCCCCACCTTGAGGCCCTCGGCCTGGCAGTTGGCCACGCCCTCCAGGGCCTTCTTGTACGCCCCGGGCACCTTGCGGAAGGCGTCGTGCACCGGCTCGGAGCCGTCCAGGGAGATGCCCACGTAGCTCAGGCCCACTTCCTTGAGCTCCTTGGCCTTGCGCTTGGTGATGAGGGTGCCGTTGGTGCTGATGACGGCGCGCATGCCCTTGCCGGTGGCGTACTTGGCCAGCTCCACCAGGTCCTCGCGCACCAGGGGCTCGCCGCCGGAGAAGAGCAGCACCGGCGCGCCGAAGGCGGCCAGGTCGTCGATCATGACCTTGGCCTGGTCGGTGCTGATGGGGTCGTCGCCCTTGGGGTCGATGGCGTGGGCGTAGCAGTGCACGCATTTGAGGTTGCAGCGCTGGGTCATGTTCCAGACCACCACGGGCTTCTTGTCCGCGGAGAACTGGAGGAGATGGGACGGGAGTTTGCCCGATTTGCGGCCGTAGCGCAGGGCGTCGGACGCCTCCACGGCGCCGCAATAGAGCTTGGATATGCCGATCATGGGTACCTCGCTTGAAGATGAGGGTTAGGAGGTATCACAAAAGAAGGGGCGCGAAAAGCCGCCAGGGGGCCCCCGGCGCGGCCGGGAGCCCCCTGGGGAAGTAGGCGGATATGGCCCGATGTCAAGGGCTGCGGGGCGTCGCGGCCCCGGGTTCAGGCGTTCTCGTTGACCCAGACCTCCACGCGGCGGTTGCGCTGGCGGTTTTCCGGGGTGTCGTTGGGGGCGATGGGGCGGCTGGCGCCGTAGCCCCGGGTGAGGAGGCGGGCCGGGTCCAGGCCGAAGGTCTTGACCAGGTAGGCCTTCACGGCCGCGGCGCGGCGTTCGCTCAGGGCCTGGTTGGCGGCCGGGGTCCCGACGTCGTCCGTGTGTCCGGCCACCACGATGGTCTTGTCCGCCAGCTCGGGGCTCTTGAGCGCCTTGCCCAGCTCGTCCAGGTAGGGCTGGTACTCGGGCCGGACGGTGGCCTTGCCGGTGTCGAACTCCACGCGGATGTTCACGCTGCGGTGGGCGGCCAGGTCCGCGGCGGTCCCGGCCTCGGCGGGCAGGTCGGCCTCGGCCTGGGCGTCGGCCGTTCCGGCCAGGCCGTTCCGGATGGCCTCGGCGGTGTAGGCGAAGCCCAGGTTGGAGTCC
>JBFWIY010000372.1:0-3647 GCA_050255855.1 Desulfovibrionaceae bacterium | reverse complement strand
GGTCAAGGCCGCGGAGCTGCCGGTCTACGTGGTGCTGGCCCCGGCCGACGGCAAGGCCGAGGCGGCCAAGGACAAGGCCAACAAACCGGCGTAGCCCGGCCTCCGCCCCGGCCCCGGCCCGCTGGGGCTGGCCGGGGCGGAGGGCCTGGCCTGCGGGCGGCGGCAGGGACCGGGGCGCGGGCGCGCTCTCGGTCCGTTATCCGGCCGTTCCCGGGCCGTTCCCGGGCCGTTTTCAACGTATCCGGACCAGCAGCAAAACGCCGGGGCCTGGGCCCCGGCGTTCTGGTGTGCGTGATTGCGGAAAGATCCCGGCGGGAACGCCGGGGTCAGGGCACGACCCGGTCTTCGGGCTCGCCGCCGGGCAGGCCCTCCTGGCCCGGGTTCATCTGGCTGTCCGGGGCCACGGCCGGAGGCGTCTCGGACTCGGGCTGGCCCGGCTGGGGCTGCCACTGCCAGCCGGAATCCGGGGCCGCGCCGGCCGGAGGCTCGGGCGTGGCCGCGTTGTCGCCCGGGGGCAGGGAGATGAGGTCGGCGTCCGAGGCGTTGTTCTGGCCCGCGGCGGTCTCGTTCCCCGCAGCCTCCCCGCCCGCGGGCAGCTCCGAACTCTGGAGCTCCACGCCCTTGGTCTCCAGGCCCTCGCCCTCCATAACCAGCTGGTTGCCCTTCCACAGGCCGGAGAGCATCTCGCCGCTGGTGAAGTAGTAGGTGCCCTGGCCGTCGCGCTTGCCGTCCTTGAAGGCCCCCCGGTACACGTCCCCGTTGGGGAAGCGGTACTCGCCCTGGCCCTGCATCACCCCCTCCACCCAGTCGCCGGAATAGACCGAGCCGTCGGTGAAGTAATAGGTGCCCTTGCCCTGGCGATGGTTGTTCACGAACTCGCCGGTGTACTTCTGGCCCCGGGTGATCTTGGTGCCGGAGCCGTTGACGCAGTTGCCCTCGATGCACTGGGCCCCGGCCACGACCGGGAGCAGCAGGGCGAGGAGCACGACGGCGGCCGCCCCGCAGGGACGGACGGCGGAATGGCAGACGGAACCGTGGGAGGAAAACGGCACAGGAGGCCTCGCGCGGCGCGGCCCGATGGGGGCCGCGGTCAGGGTTGCTCGCGCTCCGGGGGCGCGAAGAAGGCGTCGGCCCACTGGTAGGCCAGGCGGTAGGCGTCGGCCACGGTGCCGGGGGGCAGGGCCAGGCGCTGGGCCGTCTTGCCCATCTCGTCCCACTCGGCCCGCTCGATGTGGCGCACCAGCTCCATCCACGGCTCCAGCACGCTGGGCGCGCCGCACAGGGTGGCGTTGATCTCGGCGCTGAAGGGCAGGTGCCGGAGGATCTCGGTCATGGGCTCGTCCAGCAGGGCGTCCAGCAGGGAGAAGAGCCCCACGGTGAACACCGCGTCGGCCTGGTCCTCGTGGCCGCCGCAGCGCGCCGCGCTCTCCAGGAACTTGGCGCGGTGGGCCGAGAGGTAGCTCAGCTCGCGGGCCTTGCTCGAAGGGGCCAGGTCCGACAGCAGGATGACGCGCAGCCAGTTGCGCACCGGCATCCAGCCCGCCAGGACCACGGCCTGGTGCACGGAGCTGACCTTCTGGCTGAATCCGTAATAGGGGGAATTGAGGAAATTGAGCAGCCGGTAGCTGATGCCCACGTCGGCGCTCACGGCCTGGCTCAGGACGTCGAAATCCGGTTCGCTGGTCTCCAGCAGGTCGAAGAGCCGGAGTTTGGCCAGGGTGGTCGAGGCCAGGTTCCGGCCCCGGATGACGGACGGCTTCTGGAAGAAGAAGCCCTGGAACAGCCCGAAGCCCAGCTTGCGGGCGCTGGCCAGCTCCTCCTCGGTCTCGATGCGCTTGGCCAGCAGGGTGTCGCAATGCCGCCGGGCCACCTCCACCCAGTGGGCCAGCTCCAGCCCCGAGGCCCCTTTGAAATCCACGCAGACCATGTCGGCCAGACCGGCGAGCAGGATGTCGCCGGGCCGGCCGTCGAAGTCGTTCACGGCGACGCGGTAGCCGTCCCGCTGCAGGGAGGCCAGGGCGTCCAGGTACTCGGCCGTGATCCCGGGGCGCTCGCGCACCAGGAGCACGGTGCTGGCCGCGGGCAGCGCCCGGGGCAGGCCCTCCAGGATGCTGCGCCGGGGGAAATGCACCAGGGCCTTGCCGTTGGACGGCACGAGCTGGGCGGCCAGGGGCACGCTGGACAAGAGGTCCACCGTGGCCTGGTATTCGTCGGCGTAGACGGCGTTTTCGGCCGAGTCCGAATGCCGGAACAGCATCCACTGGCCGTAGGTCTCCATGCGGCGGTCGAAGACCGGCTGCCGCGCGATGAAAACCGGGCAGTATCCGCAATCCTGCTCGCTGGGCGGCGTCTGCGCGGTGCTGGTCTGCATGGCGATGCTCCTTGTGGCCCGGAGGAGGGACACGCCGGGCCGCCCAAGGCCAGTGCCCCGGGCCTTTGGTTCCGGTCAAGGAAAACCGGCGAGAAACCGCCGGATCCCCTGCCCCGGCATTCCTCGTACCCCCGTCCACTCTTATGACCCGTGTTGGAAGGTGTCAACGCCCAGGGACCCGGGAATTCCGACGGAAACTGGAGGCGATCGCCCACCCGGCGCGGCGTTTTCGCGGGGCCGCCCCGGAAAAACCTCCCTTTGGAGGCGTCTCCGGGAATTTTCTGAGGGGGGACTCAGGGGACGGACGGCCCCGGCAGGACCCGGTGCCCCCGGGCCGCGGCGGCGCGTCGCAGGCCGCGCCGGGCCGAGCGGACCTCCTCGGCCAGGGCCGTCCGGTCCGCGTCGGGCTCGAACCCCGGGCAGCCCGCCGCGGCGGCCTCCGCGCGCGGGCGCACCCGCGCCGCAGGCCAGCCCTCCAGGCGCAGCCGCTCCAAGGCCGCCTCGCAGCCGCCGTCGGGCATCCGGTGGACGCAGTCGACGCAGCGCACGCTCAGGTCATCGTCCATGCCGCCTCCGCGGGCGTGACGGCCGGGCAGGCGGGCCGCTGCCTGCCCGGCCGGTCTTCCGGACCGGGCCAGTCCCGGCCCGGAAGACCACCCTTGCCGCCCCCGCCCTTCCGGGCCGCGTGGGGGCAACTGGACAATAGTCCCATGACAAACTATGTCAACATAATTTTGTCTTCTGACATAATCGCGGACCGGACGCCGCCCCGGCGCGCCCCGGCATCAGGAAACGCCCATCCCGTCCCGGGGCCGGGACTCCTCGGCCCCATAGCGCGCGGCGCATTCCGGCGCGCACAGGGCCCCCTCGGCCTCCCGGTCATGGGTCAGGCCTCCGGCCGCGCCCGCCCCGTCGGCCGCCATGGGCAGGGCCCGCTCCAGCCCCCGCCCCCCGAAAGGGAGCGCCCGGCGGCCCGGCGTCGCTCCCGCGCCTGGCGGCGGAGCCGAGCCCCCCTCCGGGTCCCCGCCCCCGCCGGCCGCTTCGGACAACGTGAATCCGGCGCGGCGCAGCCGCTCCGCCCCCGGGAGCCGTCCGCCCTCTCCCCGAAATACCACCATGACATACCGCATGCCCTGCCCCCAACAAAACAGATTTTTCGATATTGTGCCCGCCATTCGTGTTGTACTTTTCGGCATTGTCTTTGGAGAGACGGCGGGTATGTCAATAGCATTTTGCATTTTTTTAAGTTATTTTAGATATTTGCGTTTCAAATTCA
>JBFWIY010000371.1:0-3670 GCA_050255855.1 Desulfovibrionaceae bacterium | reverse complement strand
TAATGATGAAGGACGCAATGATCTGTTACAGCAATTGAGTACTAGAATGCAGACAATTATTAAACAGGGTTGATGTCACGATATTTATCCTACAGTTGACGAGACGTTTTTGATATTCGTTGGATTTCATGGTGGTTCCCTGCCCAATAGACGAAGGGCTGAAGTAAGGCTATTGATAATTTCTTGGAACTATCCACCTTGCCTCAGTTTTCCCATTTCCCTTTGTTTTGCCATCCTTGGTCCCGCTCCGTGCATTGACCATCTCGGCCGGGGGGGAGGTCGTTCCTAAATAGGGGGCTGAACAGCCAGAGGGGATACCCTTAGAGCCTGATCCGGGTTATGTCGGGGAAGGGAGCTGATGTCCGCTGGCGCGCCGCTGCCGTCTTCCTTCGGGAAGGCGGCTTTTGTTTTTCGGCGCGCGGCCGCCCCTTACCAACCGCAACGCCGGAGGTGGGGGCATAACCTGCATGCAGTTGGCCCGGCAGGGCCGCATCACCGACGGGATGACCGCCCCGGCCGCCCGCGCGGCCCCCGCCAATCGCCCCTTGGCGGACCACCGCCGGTCCGGCGTTGGCGGGAATGTCCACTCGGTTCTCATCGGCCGGATTGGGGGGGCGAGACGCAGCCGTTGGGGAGAGAACCGAGTGGACGGGGAGGCGGCAAGGCGGACGTGCTTGGAGACGGGAGGAATTACGCCCCCTTGCCAAAGCCGCAGACGGGATAGCGGCAGGTGACGCTCCCCGAGAGCCCCGGCACGGGAACGCCGCCGATGCGCGCCAGCATGAACATGGCCCCCGGGAAGATCGGCGCGCCGTAGGTGATGACCTCGGCCCCGGGGGAACGGACGGCGGCCGGAGTCCGGCTCAAGGATTGCGCCGCGGTCTTGCTCCGGCCCGCCTTCCGGCAGATGCGGCCTCATGCCGTTCCACAAGGCGCCGACAGTGAAGTTCGGCATCGATGAAGGGGGCCTCCCCCCGATGTTGATCAGGCGGAGGAAAGGCCGGGCGCGCGCTGCAGGATCGAGCGCTCAGGCCGTGCGTTCATGCCGTCTCCCCATCATGCGCCGCAGACGGAAGTAGTTGTCGTCTAGGCCCATGGCGCGCATCTGCTCGTAAACTTCCGGACAGACCCCCCTGGCCAGCCGGATCTGCAACTGCACCAGGTCGTCCACGTCGTATTCCCCGGTATAGAGCGGGGGCGGCGCGTCCGAGCGCCAGTACTCGTCGCTGATGAGCCCCTGGCGCTTGGACAGCTCGTACTGCTTGGTCCCCGGCAGGATGGTGGTGATGCCGATGATGGGGTTGGTGGCCGGCTTGATCTCCCGGATGAGCGCGATGGTCTCGTCGATGGTCTCCGGGGTCTCGCCCGGGTTGCCGACCATGAGGAAGCAGCAGGGCTCCAGGCCCGCTTCATGGCTCATGCGGAAGGCCCGGCGCACCTGGTCCGGGGTGAAGCCCTTGTTGATGGACTTGAGGATGCGCGGGCTGCCGGACTCCACGCCGTAGTAGACCCGGTAGCACCCGGCCCGGCGCATCCAGGCCAGCATCTCTTCGTCGACGCAGTCCACCCGGGTTTCGGCCATCCAGACGAAGTCAAGCTTCCGGTCCAGGATCTCCTTGCAGATGCCGATGGTCCGCTGGGGGTTCAGGGTGAACAGGTCGTCGGAAAAGTAGACGTGGCGCACCCCGCGCTCGGCCATGAGCCGCTCCAGCTCGTCGGCCACGTTGCCCGGGGAGCGGAAGGCCCATTTGCCGTGAAAGAAGGTGTGCACCGAGCAGAATTCGCAGTGGAAGGGGCAGCCCCGGGAGGTCAGGACGTGGGTTCCCGGCAGGGAGAGGTATTGCGCCGGAATCTCCGGGGACTTGTACTGGTCCAGATTGAAGGCGTCGTAGGCCGGGAAGGGGAACATGTCCAGGTCGGTGACGCTCTCCCGGGCCGGGGTGCGGTGCAGGCGGCCGTTCCGGAGAAAGGCGATCCCCTGGATGTCGTACAGGCCCAGGTCGCGGCCCAGGCTCCGGCCCAGGCCCAGGCTCTGGTCCAGGCTCATACCCTGATCCAGGCGTCCGGCCAGCTCCACGATGGTGATCTCCCCCTCGCCCAGGACCACCACGTCCACGTCGCCCGGGGCCAGGACCTGCTCCGGGAAGAAGGTGGCGTGGGGACCGCCCATGACCACCGGGACCTCCGGGAGCAGGCGCTTGGACAGCGCGGCCAGGCGCAGGGCGTTGCCCCGGCTGAGGGTGAAGCAGCTGACGCCCACCAGGTCGGGCCGGCTTTCGGCCAGCAGGGCCTCCACCTGGGGCCAGTCGTAGTCGTGCAGATCGTGGAGCTCCACCGTGAACCCGCTGGCGCGCAGGGCCGAGGCCAGGGAGGCGATGCCCAGGGGGACCCAGGTCTTGGACGGCAGCAGGTCCGGCTCGAAGGTGGCCGGGTTCATGAGCCGCACGGCGGGCGGGGCCAGGAGCAGGATTTTCATGGGCGGCGTCCTTGCGTGGCGTGACGGTTGGCTCTCCGTTGTCCGGTTCGGGCCGTGGCGGCCGAAATCCCCCGGGCCCCTTGTCCGGCCGGGGCGGCGGCCCCGGGTCGGGACAGGAAAAGTACGCAGCCGGGCCGCCTCACGGCGACCCGGTCTGCGTTGGGCGTGGCCCCGGCCCCCCGAGGGACTGATGATCTCGGAAGGCCGGGTTCCACTGTTCTTGAGGAATGGAGGTGTTGTTCAAGAACCATTATGTGTTGTGTCAGGCCGGCAGGTTGAACGCCTGGGCCTCGAAGGAGGCGAGCACGTCGTCCATGCCGAGCTTCTTGAGCAGGCTGCGGGTCGGCAGTCCGGTCTCCACGTCCCACTCCATGAACTTGTAGTATTCCGTCTTGGTGGCCTCGAAGTTCTCGCGCACCAGGGGCGGGTGCGGCGGGTCGGCCGGGGGGAAGGGGGGCAGGAGCCGGGTCTCCACCGGGGCGAAGAAGTGGTCCGGAATCTGGTCGTGCTCCTGGCGCATGTTCACCGGCTGGCCGTCGTTCCACTCCAGGGTGGACAGCAGGCGGTGCAGGATCCAGATCTTGGCCGCCCGCTTGTTCAGGTCCTCCTGGGTCATCTTCATGCCGGTGACCAACTCGAAGAGCTTGTATTCCACCGAGGTGTCGCCGGTATACTGCCGGTCTTTGCGGCCGCTGGTCATGATGGGATAGACCCAGTCGCAGGCCGGGATGCTGTCCTTGATGCAGCCCCGGTAGTGGATGAACTGGCCCAGGTAGCCGTTGGCCTTGGCCGACTTCTCGCCGTTCCAGGTCAGGGGCACGTCCCGGCCGCGATGCAGGTCGCTCAGGCCGTTCTCCGCGATGTCCCTTCCCCAGTGCGTGATGGCCGCGGGCATGGCCTGCTCCAGGGTCAGGCCCGTCCACTCGATGAGGTTGGTCATGGAGTGGCGGTTGGGGTCGCGGTTCTCCACGGCGAAGTTCACGGCCCAGTAGTAGCCGAAGGTCCGGGGATCGTAGTGGGCGGACATGCCCCAGCCGCCGTTGCCGCCGACCACGCCGCCCATGAGGCCTTCCATGTTCTCGAAGCGCATGACCCGCTTGGCGAGTTCGGGCTCCTTGAGTTCCTCGAACTTGGCCGCGATGATGTCCACGGCCCTGCGGAAGCCCTCGGCCAGGGCGTCGCCCAGGAAGTCCT
>JBFWIY010000370.1:0-3685 GCA_050255855.1 Desulfovibrionaceae bacterium | reverse complement strand
GCCGGGGCGGACCCGGGCCCGGCCTGCTACGGCCGGGGCGGGACCGGCCTCACCGTCACCGACGCGGACCTGCTCCTCGGGCGGCTGTCGCCGGAGCATTTCCTGGGCGGGGCCATGCGCCTGGACCCCGCGGCCGCGGCCCGGGCCGCCGCGCCCCTGGCCGAGCGCACCGGGCTTTCGCCGCGCGAGCTGGCCGAGGGCGTGGTGGCCGTGGCCAACTCCAACATGGAGCGCGCCCTGCGCGTCATCAGCGTGGAGCGCGGCCTGGACCCGCGCGGCTTCACCCTGCTCAGCTTCGGCGGGGCCGGGGGCATGCACTGCGCCGAGCTGGCCCGGCTGCTGGGCATGACCGAGGTGCTGGTGCCGCCCCACCCGGGCATCCTCTCGGCCCTGGGCATGATCCTGGCCGACGTGGTCAAGGACTACTCCCGCACCATCATGCGCCCGGCCGAGACCCTGGACGGGGCGGAGCTGGACGCCCTGTTCGCGCCCCTGGAGGCGCGCGGGGTCGAGGAGCTGCGCGCCGAGGGCCACACGGGCGAGGTGCGCTTCGAGCGATTCCTGGACATGCGCTACCAGAGCCAGAGCTTCGAGCTGGCCACGCCCCTGTTCCATAACGCGGGCGAGGGGGGCGGCGCGGCCGTCCCGGACATCCCGGATGCCTCAGGCCTGGACGGCGCGGCCCTGCGCGCGGCCTTCGAGGCCCTGCACCAGGAGCGCTTCGGCCACGTGAACCCGGGCCGGGCCGTGGAGGCCGTGAACCTGCGGCTGCGGGTGCGCGGCCCGGCGGCCCGGCGGCCCCTGCGGCGCGCCCGGCGGCTCGCGCCCGGCCTGGCCAAGGGAGCGGCCCTGGGCGTCATGGAGACGGTCTTTGCGGGCCGCGCCCGGCGCACGCGCCTGGTGGACCGCGCCGGGCTGCTGCCCGGCAACTCCTTCGAGGGCCCGGCCGTGGTGGTGGAGTTCTCCTCCACCCTGGTGGTGCCGCCCGGGGCCATCTGCCGGGTGGACGAGCTCGGCAACCTGCGGCTCACCGTGGCCTGAGGCCGGGGAAACGCGACCGGACCCCGGGGCGGCGTGCGCTCCGGGGCCCGGTCGGTTCGGGGCCTGGGGGTCGGGGGATCAGGACGTCGAGCCGACAGGCGAGCAGCCGGGCTCGCCCGCGGCCAGGAGGTCGGCCACGGAGTAGGCGTTGAGGGCCTGGTACACGGCGCGGCTGGCCGCGCGCCACACGGCGCGGGTGGCGCAGTCCGCGGCGCGGTCGCAGTCGATCTTGTCCGAGGCGCAATCCACCAGGGCGTCGTCGCCCTCCAGCACCCGGACCACGTCGCCGATATGGATGTCCGCGGCGGGGACATTGAGCATGTGCCCGCCCTTGGGGCCGCGCCGGGAGCGGATGAACCCGGCCAGCCGCAGCTCACGGATGAGCTTTTCCAAATACTTGACCGAGACCTTCTGCCGTTGGGCGATATCCGAGATGCGCACCGGCCCTTCGGCGCCGTTGCGGGCGATGTCGAGCAGCATGCGGGTGCCGTACCGGCTGCGGGTGGTCAATTTCATGAAGTCTCCTGGGCTGGGCGTGACGACGAATCGACATAACGAAGAGTCTCTATGCCGTATCCTGCCCTTCTATGGTCCGAAACCCATCCAAAATCAACCCCAGGCAGCGTGAGAAAAAGACCAAGGGAAATCTCCGCCCGGGATCGGCCGCGCCCTATCCCGCGACCGGATGTCCCCCCCTCCCGGCCGAGCCCCCCACCCCCTTGACCGCCGCCCCCCCGCTGCTATACAAGGTCTACCTCCCATGGGCCAGCGTAGCTCAGTTGGTAGAGCAGCTGATTCGTAATCAGCAGGCCCGGGGTTCAAGTCCCCGCGCTGGCTCCAGGATATCAAAGGGTTATGGAGTTCCGCTCCATGGCCCTTTTCTTTTTGGGACAAATTTGGGACACTCCGATCTCGGAGGCACCCATGGCAACCATCGAAAAGAGAGGCAAGCGCCAGTGGCGGGCCAAGATACGCCGCAAGGGCTATCCATCCCAGACCCGGACATTCGACAGCAAAACCGAGGCCGAGGAATGGGCCCGGTCCGTCGAGTCGGAAATGGATCGCGGAATCTTCATTTCGCGGGCGGAAGCCGAGAGCACCACCCTTTTTGATGCCCTGGAACGCTTCATCTTGGAAATGGTGCCTGCGTATGCCCACCCGGAAACGGAAACCCGACGGGTAAAAGGGCTGCAGCGTCGCGCCCTGAGTCGCATGACCCTGGCAGCTGTCCGCATCAAGGACATTGCCGAGTTCATCCGTGAACGCGATGCCGAAGGCGTACAGGCCAACACCATCCGCCTCGACCTAGCCACATTGAGTCGGCTGTTCGAGGTGGCCGCAACGGATTGGGGCATGGAGAGCCTGGCCAACCCAGTTAAAAGGGTCAGCAAACCCAAGATTCCTGGAGGCCGAACCCGGCGCCTCGGCAAAGGAGAAGAGCAGCGTCTTATTGAGGCCAGCCCCTCTCCATTCCGGGACGTGATCCGTTTCGCCTTGGAAACCTCAATGAGGCGGGGTGAGATCGCCAGCCTGCGATGGGAGCAGGTAGACTTGAAGAACCGAGTCTTATTCCTCCCCAAAACCAAAAACCACTCTCCCCGGTCTGTCCCTCTCTCCCCCCTTGCACTCCAGATCCTGCGCGACCAACCCCGGCACCTCAATGGATCGGTATTCAGCATGTCGCCCAACGCCATCACCAAGGCAATGCGAAGGGCGAGAGCCACCGCAGGCATCCCCGACCTCCAATTTCATGATCTACGGCACGAGGCCATTTCAAGCTTCTTCGAGGAGACCGACCTCGACGCCATTGAGATTGCGGAGATCAGCGGCCACAAGAGCATGCAAATGTTGAAACGATACAGTCACCTGCGAACAAAACGCTTGGCCGCTCGTCTCGCCGGACGAGCCAGAACACCTTAGAATCTTACCCGTAAGTCCCGGGGCCCAAACACTCGTTTCACAACCAACGAAAGGCGACTGACCATGGTCAAACGCCTTTTCGTTTCGGTCACCCAAGGCCTTCTCAACGATCTGCACAGGATGCCTTTGCATGACCCCATGCATTTCAATCTAATACGGTTACCGCAGGCACGAGATGCTTGAACTCTGCGTTCCTACTCTGGATTTTCTGGCCATTCTTCCATATTCTTAACTCGGTATTCCGAAGGCATACCGCATGACGTCTTGCATCACCTCCATGTTCTTTACGTAGGCGATGTAAACCCCCCTGGCTTCATCGAACCGTTGTGTCGCGTTTTTGACTTCCCGACCTTCCATCTTGTGCCATGCAACATCCTTGAGCCACATCAGTAGATTCTCCCAATCCTCATCCGCCCTAAGCCCAAAAGCCAGAAGCTGGTCCTCAAGAGCGCAATGAAGTTCCTTGAAGGTCGGGTACTTCGCACGAAACCACTCCGTTGGCTCCCCCCGGAGTTCTCGGGGCATCGGAGGAGGTGGAGACACCTTTTTGGTGGCAGGAGGAGATGTCTTGGTGGCGGCCTCCACTTCTCGGGATGTCTTCGGTCGTGTGGCGTTGGTAGCTGCCGCCTTGCTCTCCGGGTTTTGATTCTGGCCGTATTGGACGAATGCGCCTCGCTGCCCCGCCCCGAACTCCTTCAGGACTTCCCGCTTGAAGAAGTTGGCC
>JBFWIY010000369.1:0-3694 GCA_050255855.1 Desulfovibrionaceae bacterium | reverse complement strand
GGGGCCGGGTGGTGGCCGGGCTGGCCGCGGCGCTCGGGTGCGTGGTGTGGCTGACCCTGGCGGGCGGGGCGCAGGAGCACGCGCCCAATCCGCTGCTGGGCAACGCCCTGGAGCTGGCGGCCATGGTTTGCAGCGCGGGCTACATGCTCTCGGCCCGCAGTCTGGGCTCGCGCTATTCGTCCTTCACGCTTACGGCGGTGCAGATGGCGGGCGGGCTGGTGTTCTTCATCCCGGGGCTGCTGCGGATGGCCCCTTTGCCCGGGGCGGACCCGGCCCTGGTCTGGCCAGCCGTGGGGATGCTGGTCTTTCTGGGCTCCGTGGTCAGCCTGGGGGCCTTCGGGCTGTACAATTACGGGCTTACCTGTCTGCCCGCCGCCCGGGCCTCGGCCTACGTGAACCTGGTGCCCGTGGTGGCCGTGGCCCTGGGCTGGGCCTGCCTGGGCGAGACCCTGAACCCGGTGCAATGCCTGGCCGGGGCCGGGGTGCTGGGCGGGGTGCTGCTCACCCAGCTCCCGGCCCGGCGGGCCCTGGCCCGGCGCACGCTGGTGCGGCGGCCCGGGGGCGGTCCCGCTGCCCGCTGAAATACCGGGACGCCAAAACGCGGGCCCGGCCCTCCGCGTGGCGGAGGGCCGGGCCGCGCCGGTCGTGTGCCGGTCGTGTGCCGGTCGCGTGTCGTGCCGTGCCGGGCCATAGGGCTCCGGCTCAGTCCACCTCGGCGAATTCCTGGATCTTCAGGTCGCTCAGGCCGTCGCCGAATTCCAGCATGACCTTGTCTTCGGCGATCTGGGAGGCGCGGTGCCGCTCCAGGTCGCCGTAATGCTCCCAGACGGACTCCACCTCCACCAGCACCCGTTTTCCGGGCGTGAGGGCGTAGCGGGCCCGGGAGGTGATGAAGCCTTCGCTGCTGGGCAGCTGGATGCGCAAAAAGCCCAGCACCCGTTGCAGGGGCGAGCCGATGCCCAGCATGCCGAGCTGTTCCCGATCGATCTCGAAGCTGATCTGATGGATATAGGCCATGGCCGTCTCCTAGGGGGATGTCCGCAACATCCGCAGGGCCGGATGCTGCGCGGGATCGCTTGGCCGAAACGCGTGGTCTTCGGCTCGCCCGCGCCGCCGATGGCGGCGGGGCCGGACCTTGGTTCGGCTGGCGTGTGGCGTCGTCATGGCGTGAACCATATCTGACGGCGCGGCGTCAGGGCTTCCAGTAGAGGATGAGGTAGCCGCCCCACCAGAGCAGCACGGTGACGAGCACCACCCAGACCACCGGGGTCAGGCCGCCGCCCGCCTCCTCGATCTCGCCCGCGAAGTCGTCGATATAGCCGTCCGGGCCGATCTGCTCGGCCTTGTCGTCGGGCGCGTCCCGGTGGCCCTTGGACCCGGCCGGGCGTTTGCTCCGGATGTGCAGGGTCAGGAAGACCGAGAAGAGCAGCAGGGCCACGGAGCTGAAGATGATCCAGAAGACCTGCGAGCGGTCGCTGATGATGTTGTCAACCATGGTGGTTTTCTCCTTGCTTGTCGGGCCAGGGCTCGGGTTCGCGGTCCTCAAGCATCCGGTATTTGGCTTCCTCCACGTTCTTGAACTGGCCGCGCCGCCATCCCCAGGCCAGGAAGACCAGGCCGGTCAGGATGACGAAGGCGGACCAGCCCAGGAGCATCCACATGCCGGAGGTCATGGCTGGCCTCCCGGGGCGGAAGATGCGGCCGGGGCGGGGCCGGTGGCGGGCTTCCAGCCGCCGTCCGTCACCCAGGCCACCACGTTCCAGAGCTGCGCGTCGTCCAGCAGCACGGTGAAGCCGGGCATGGTGGAGCCGGGCACGCCCTGGGCCACCCGCCAGAAGACATAGCCGTCCGTCATGGCGTCCGTCATACCGTCCGGCAGCGGGGCCGGGCCGGGGCTGGCCGTGCCCACCGTGCCCGGGCCGTCGCCCGCGCCGTGGTCGCCGTGGCAGGTGGCGCAGTAGCCGGCCCAGACCTCGGCCCCGGCCTTGGGGTCCACGGTCCCGCCCGCGTCGTTGATCCACATGTCGCGGGAGGCCGTGGCGTAGGCCGCGGCCACCCGGCCGGGCTCGTACACGCTGTGCGTCTGCTTCAGCCCGACCAGCACCGCGTCCAGCAGGTACTTGAGCACGTCCTGGCGCTGCTCCATGGGCAGGAACTCGCCCCAGGCGGGCATGGCCGAGTTGTGGATGCCGAAGGTCAGCTTGGCCAGGTTCTCGCCCTCGCCCTCGGGGGTGCGCTGCTCCTCCTTGGCCATGTCTCGGAAGTCCGCCGGGACCGGGTTCAGGCCCTTGCCGTCCCAGCCCTGGCCGTCCATGGCCAGGCCGTGGCAGTGGGCGCAGTGCTCGGCGTAGAGCCCCTTGCCGCGCTCCAGGCTCGCCGTGGCGGGCAGGCGCTGGGCCTTGTAGATGTCCGGCAGCAGGAACTCGGGGTCCGGGATGCCCGGGGCCTGCTCGGTCTGGGTGAGCAGGGCGCGGACGTAATGCACCAGGGCCCAGCGCTCCGCCTCGCCGTAGCGCAGCCGCCAGGAGGGCATGGCCGTCCAGGGCACGCCCTCGCTGATGCGCCAGTAGTAGTCCGCGTCGCTGTAGACCGGCTTGGCCAGGGTGCCGTAGCTGCCGTCGCCGAAGTCCGGCGGGGTGGGTTGCAGCCCGGCCCGGTAGGGGCCCTCGCCCCGCCCGGCGTCGCCGTGGCAGACCAGGCATTCCCGGGTGTACACGGCCTTGCCGCGGTCCAGGGTGTCCTGGTCCAGGGGCAGGGGGTTGGTCAGGGCCGCGTAGTCCGCGGGCGGATCGCCCTCGTCCGGGTCGTGGCTGGTCGGCCGGGCGAAGATGGTCCGCGCGTAGCGGATCACGTCCCAGCGCTCGGCCTCGTTCAGGGTCTGCTTCCAGGGCGGCATCACCGTGCCCTGCACCCCCTCGGACACGTGCCAGAACCACTGGTCCGGCGGCATGGTCCGGAAGGGGGTCTGCTTGAAGTCGGCCGGGGTGACGATGAGGGTTCCGGCGTAGGAGCCCAGGCCGTTGCCCGCGCAGCCGTGGCAGGTCAGGCAGCGGTCGATGTAGATCTCCTTGCCCCGCTGGAGCCCGGCCGCCGTCCAGGTGGGCCAGCCCTTGGGCGCGTCGCCTGCGGTGGACACCAGCGTGGTGGCGTTCGGGTCCTCGGCCTGGGCGTATTCGGGCGGGGAGGGCACCATGCGCACCTGGGCCACGCGGTCGCCCAGGTCGTAGAGGTAGCTGGCCAGGGCGCGCAGCTCGTCCTCGGACAAGAACACGAAACTGGGCATGATGGACATGGGGGAGTAGGCGCGCGGGTCGCGCAGGTGCTCGATCTCCCACTGCTCGGTGCGCTTGCGGCCGATGTGCGTCAGGTCCGGGCCGGTGCGCTCCGAGCCGAGCAGGGGCGGGGTGTCGTAGATGAAGTCGCCGCCCCGGGAGACCGGGCCCATGGCGTTGTCCGCCTCGCGCACGTACTGGGTGTGGCAGTAGTTGCAGCCGTTGGACCAGAAGAGCTGGCGGCCCAGCAGCTGCTGTTCGGTGTAGGGGTGCGCGTTGACCGTGGGCTCGGGCCTCCACATCAGGACGGGCATGAAGACCACCATGAGGACCATGATGGTGAAGACCACCAGGCCGCCGAAGAAGATGCGGGGGAATGTCATCTTCATGCCGCATCACCTCCGGGGACGGCGGCCGCGGCG
>JBFWIY010000368.1:0-3703 GCA_050255855.1 Desulfovibrionaceae bacterium | reverse complement strand
CGCCACCGCTCCCTCGTCGCCACGCCCTCCAACCTCCCCCGTCTCCGTTCCCACCCCCCTTCCGTCTTCCCAGGCGATCCGGCCCCCCCCGGCCATCGCCCCCCTCCGTGTCACCACTTCCCCTCCCCCTCCCCTGCCTTCCCCCCTCCCCCTCCCCCACCCCGGCCGGGGAGCAAGATTTCGCCGGGCTTGCCTTGTCAAGCGGGCATGGTTATATGGCAGCCGACATGCCAAACGACCTCATCATCGTCGAGTCCCCCGCCAAGGTGAAGACCATCGGCCGATTCCTCGGCAAGCAGTACGCCGTGGAGGCCTCGGTGGGCCACGTGCGCGACCTGCCCCAGCGCGACCTGGGCGTGGACGAGGAACACGGCTTCGAACCCCACTACGAGATCATCGACGGCAAGCAGGACGTGGTGAAACGCCTGCGCGCCGCCGCCAAGAAGGCCGACCACGTCTTCCTGGCCCCGGACCCGGACCGCGAGGGCGAGGCCATCGCCTGGCACGTGGCCGAGCTCATCAAGGACCAGAACACCAAC
Source organism: Desulfovibrionaceae bacterium (assembly GCA_050255855.1). GTDB lineage: Bacteria > Desulfobacterota > Desulfovibrionia > Desulfovibrionales > Desulfovibrionaceae. The sequence continues at coordinate 3,164 of JBFWIY010000368.1, read as the reverse complement.
GTCTCGCGCATCAGCTTCAACGAGATCACCAAGCGCGCCGTGCTCGAAGCCCTGGAGCACCCCCGCGCCCTGGACCGCCGCCTGTTCGACTCCCAGCAGGCCCGCCGCGTGCTGGACCGCCTGGTGGGCTACAAGATTTCCCCCATCCTCTGGAAGAGCGTCAAACGCGGCATCAGCGCCGGACGCGTCCAGTCCGTGGCCCTGCGCCTCATCGTGGAGCGCGAAAAGGAGCGCCGCGCCTTCCAGACCCAGGAGTACTGGCTCTTCAAGGCCCGGCTGGAGGGCCCCGAGCCCCCGGCCTTCCCGGCCGAGCTCTGGAAGATCGGCGGCAAGGCCCTCAAACCCGGCAAGTTCGTGGTGGGCAATGCGGCCGAGGCCGAGGCCCTCAAGGCCCGGCTGGCCCAAAGCCCCTTCAGCGTGGCCGAGGTGGTGGCCAAGGAGCGCAAGCGCGCGGCCCAGCCGCCCTTCATCACCTCCACCCTGCAGCAGGAGGCCAGCAACCGCCTCGGCTTCTCGGCCAAGCGCACCATGAGCACGGCCCAGCGCCTCTACGAAGGCGTGGACCTGGGCGGCCGCGGCGTCACCGCGCTCATCACCTACATGCGTACCGACTCGGTGCGCGTGGCCAAGGAGGCCCAGGACGCGGCGCGCGAGCTCATCGAGGCCAGCTGGGGCAAGGAGTTCAAGCCCGCCAAGCCCAACGCCTACAAGTCCAAGGGCTCGGCCCAGGACGCCCACGAGGCCATCCGCCCCGTGGACGTGAACGTCACCCCCGCGGACGTGCAGGCCCTGCTCCCGCCCGACCAGTTCAAGCTCTACAACCTCATCTGGTCGCGCTTCATGGCCTCCCAGATGGCCCCGGCCAAGTTCTACGACACCGTGGTGGACATCGCCGCCGCGGACACCCTGTGGCGGGCCAAGGGCGAACGCCTGCTCTTTCCCGGCTGGCTGGCCGCCTGGGGCCGCGGCGAGGACGAAAAGGACGCCGAACTGCCCAAGCTCGCGGCGGGCGACCCCCTCACGGTCCACGCCCTGGACGCCGAGCAGAAGTTCACCCAGCCGCCGCCCCGCTACTCCGAGGCCACGCTGGTCAAGGAGCTGGAGGACAAGGGCATCGGCCGCCCCTCCACCTACGCCCAGATCATCTCCACCATCCAGGACCGCGACTACGTGACCCTGGAGGAGCGGCGCTTCGCCCCCACGGAGCTGGGCATGCTGGTGAGCGACCAGCTCTCGGAAAACTTCACCGAACTCATGGACATCGGCTTCACCGCGGCCATGGAGAGCGACCTGGACGCCGTGGCCGAGGGCCAGCGCGACTGGGGCGACCTCATCCAGCAGTTCGCCGACGGCTTCTACCGGCGGCTGGGCGAGGCCGAGACCCACATGAAGAAGACCGCCCTGGAGACCAACATCCCCTGCCCCGAGTGCGGCAAGCCCATGGTCATCCGCTTCGGCAAGGCGGGCGAGTTCCTGGGCTGCTCGGGCTTTCCCGACTGCCGGACGCTCAAGAACTTCCGGCGCGGGCCCCAGGGCGAGATCGAGATCATCGAGGACACCCCGCCCGAGGCCCTGAACATCACCTGCGAGAAGTGCGGCAAGCCCATGGTCATCAAGAACAGCCGCCGGGGCGAGTTCCTGGGCTGCTCGGGCTACCCGGCCTGCCGCAACGTCAAGAACTTCACCCGGGACGCGGACGGGACCATCCACGTGACCGAGGCCGAGGCCCTCACTGTGGTGGGCCCCTGCCCGGACTGCGGCCGCGACATGGTCATCAAGCGCTCGCGCCAGGGCAGCCGGTTCGTGGCCTGCACGGGCTACCCGGAGTGCACCCACACCGAGCCCCTGCGCACCGGCGTCAAATGCCCGCGCGAGGGCTGCGACGGCGAGCTGGTGGAAAAGGCCTCCCGCCGGGGCAAGGTGTTCTACTCCTGCTCGCGCTACCCGGCCTGCGACTACGCCCTGTGGAACGAGCCCGTGCCCGGGCCCTGCCCGGCCTGCGGCCACCCCATCCTGGTGCGCAAGGTGCAGCGCGGCGGCAAGACCGTCATCATGTGCCCGGTGAAGGACTGCGGCCACATCGTGGACCAGGACTGAGGGGCCGGGCCCCGACCCGCCCCCGGCGCATCCCCCCGGCCCCACGCCGGCCCCACCCCCTGACGCGGCCCGGCCGGGCCGCCGGAGGAGACCCCCCAATGACCGCCCCCCACCGCTTCGGCTTCGTGGCCCTCATGGGCCCGCCCAACGCGGGCAAGTCCACCCTCATGAACCAGGCCCTGGGCCAGAAGGTGGCCATCGTCACCCCCAAGCCCCAGACCACGCGCAACCGGATCACCGGCATCCTCACCCGTCCCGACGCCCAGCTGGTGTTCGTGGACACCCCGGGCGTGCACCGGCTGCGCGGCAAGATGAACCGGCTGCTCCTGGAGGCCGCGTGGGACGCCCTGGACCAGGCCGACGCGGTCTGCCTGCTGGTGGACGGCAGCCTGGCGGACAGCCGCCCGGACCGCTTCGACCAGGAGATGGCCCCCCTGACCAAGGCCCTGGCCGAGTGCCGCAAGCCGCTGTTCGTGGCCGTGAACAAGGCCGACCGCCTGGGCGACAAGCGCCGGCTGCTGCCCGTGATCCAGCGCTGCGCCGCGGCCTGGCCGGGCGCGGAGATCGTGCCCGTCTCCGCCCTCACCGGGGAGAACGTGGACCGGCTGCTGGAGCTCCTGATCCGGGCCCTGCCCGAGTCCCCGGCCATGTTCCCCGAGGACCAGCTCTCCACCGCGCCCATGCGCTTCCTGGCCGCGGAGGTCATCCGGGAGAAGCTCTTCCTGGACCTGCGCCAGGAGCTGCCCTACCAGACCGCCGTGGAGATCGAGGTCTACGAGGAGACCGAGACCGGGGTGAACATCGCCGCGGTGATCTTCGTGGCCCGCGAGAACCACAAGGGCATGGTCATCGGCAAGGGCGGCTCGCGCCTCAAGGCCGTGGGCACCCAGGCCCGGCTGGAGCTGGCGGACATGCTCGAAACCCGGGTGCACCTGGAGCTCTACGTCAAGGTGCGCGAGGACTGGACCGAGGACCTGGGCTTTCTGCGGGAGCTGGGCCTGGGCCAGTAGTCCGCGGCCCGCAGCTCGCGGCTCGCGGCCGAAGCCGGCGCGCAGCGCAAGAACCGG
>JBFWIY010000367.1:0-3710 GCA_050255855.1 Desulfovibrionaceae bacterium | reverse complement strand
CCCTGGACATAGTTGCCGCCGGTGTCGCGCAGGTAGCCGTTCTCGTCGAAGCGGAACACGCCGTTGCGCGTGTAGTAGGTGGCGTCGTCCGCGGCGTTGCGCACGCCGAAGAAGCCCGCCCCGCTGATGGCCAGGTCCGTGGCCTCGTTGGTGCTCTCCATGCCTCCCTGCAGGAAGCTGACCCCCACGTCGCCCACGGCGACGCCCATGCCCACCTGGCTGGTGGCGTTGGCCCCGGAGGGCATCACCGTGTTGCCCGAGCTCAGGTACTGGCTGATGAGGTCGGAGAAGAGGATCTCACTCTTCTTGTATCCGGTGGTGGACACGTTGGCCAGGTTGTTGCCCACCACCTGCAGCGCCGTGGAATAGGCGGCAAGGCCCGTGGCCCCGGTATACAACGAACTGAACGCCATGATCGACTCCGCTTGTCCGGGCGCATCCCCGGCTGGACATCCGTTGCCGGCCCTCCCCGGCCGGTGCCGCCGACGCGGCAAGAATTTCCCTGCCGGGGACGAAGCAAGCCCCATGCCATGCCGGGGCGAAAAGAACCTGCGCAGCGCCGGTGACCCTTCGCCTCCCGCGGGCGTATATGCTAGGAGAGGATCATGACGGCCGTGTACCAGAACAGCCGATACCCGCCCCCCGGGGGCGAGACCCCCGACCAACGCGCCGCCGGCGACGCCCGGGACGCCCGGGCCGTGGCCGACGTGCTGGCCGGGAGCCCCCAGGCCTTCGAGGACATCGTGCGCCGCTACGGCCGCACCGTGCACGGGCTCATGCTGCGCTGCTGCGGCGACGCCGAGACCGCCGCGGACCTGGCCCAGGACGCCCTGGTCCGGGCCTACGAACGGCTCGACCGCTACGACCCGGCCCAGCGCTTCTTTCCCTGGCTCTACGCCCTGGCCCTCAACGTGGCCCGCGACCACCTGCGCGCCCGCCGCCGCGCCCCCCGGACCGACGAGCTGCCCGAGACGCTCCCGGCCCGGCCCGACGGCGCGGAACGCCGCCTGGACGGCCAGGCGGCCATGCAGGCCCTGGCCGGGCTTCCCGAGGACTACCGCGAGGCCCTGCTGCTGCGCTTCCGCGAGGACTGCTCCATGGCCGAGATCGCCCAGGCCCTGGGCATCGGCGTGAGCGGCGCCAAGATGCGCGTCAGCCGCGGCCTGGCCATGCTCCGCGAGGTGTTCTTCAAGCCGAGGAGTCGATCATGAACGCCCCCGATCCCACCCCCCGCCCCGACGAACGGCCCACGCCCGACGAGCTCCTGGCCCGGGCCCTGCGCCGGGCCGAGGACCCGCCCGCCCCGCCGGACCTGACCCGCCGGGTCATGGACCGCATCGCCGCCCTGCCCCGGCCCGCCGCCCGCGCCGGACGCTGGCGCGGCCTGCTGCGCTGGGCCCTGGCCCCGCGTCCGGTCCGGCTGGCCCCGGTCCACGCCGCCCTCGGCCTGGCCGCCGCGGCCCTGCTCCTGGCCGGGGTCTGGCTCCTGCGCCCGGCCGCCCCGGGGCCCGCCCCGGCCGCTCCGGCCGTGGCCGCGCGCTTCGTGCTGCCCGACCCGGCGGGCCGGGCCCGCAGCGTGGCCGTGGTGGGCAGCTTCAACCAGTGGGACGCGCACGGCTACGACATGCGCTACGACCCGGCCGCCAAGGCCTGGGTGCTCATCCTGCGGCTGGCCCCGGGCACCCACGAATACGCCTTCCTGGTGGATGGGGAGCGCGTGGAGCCGGACCCCGCGGCCCGGTTCTCGCGCGACGACGGCTTCGGCTCGCGCAACTCCCTGCTGCTGCTGGACGGAGACGGCGATGTCATCTAGACGCACCGGCCCCCTCCTGCTCCTCCTGCTCCTGACGCTGGCCGCGGCCTGGCCGTCCGCCCCGGCCCGGGCCGGACAGACCGCCGACAACGACCCGGCAGCGGCCCTGGCCGCGGCCCGGGACTGCGGCCTGCCCGCCGCCACCCAGGACCGCCTCCTGGCCGCCGGGCTGGAGGGACGGCTGGCCCAGGCCGACATCCTCGCCGTGCTGGAGACCTTCACCCGGGCCTGCGGCCAGGGCCTGCCCACCCGGCCCCTGGCCGACAAGCTGGACGAGGGCCTGGCCAAGCGCGTGCCCGGCCCGCGCCTCGTCGCGGCCCTGGCGGGCCTGACCGGGGACCTGGCCTGGTGCCGCGACCTGCTGGTCCGCCTGCGCCGCGCCCCGGACGCCGCCCCGGCCCCCGGGGACGTCACCCGCCTGGCGCAGAGCCTGGCCGCCGGGCTGGACCGCCCCACCCTGGAGGACTTCCTGACCCAGGCCCCGGCCGCGCCCCCGGCCATGCTGGCCCGGGCCGGGGCGGTCCTGGCCCTGATGCGCCAGGCCGGGTTCGACCCGGAGCGCTGCCACGCCCTGCTGGACGCCGGACTGGCGCGCGGCAGCCTGGGCCCGGGCTGGGAGCGGCTCTCCGCCGTGGCCCTGCTGGCCCGCCAGCGCGGCCTGGCCGACGACGCCGTGCTGGACGCCGCCCGCAACGCCCTGGAGCAGGGCCACACCCTGCGCCGGCTCATGGAGGACCTGGGCTTCACCCCGCGCGACGTGGAGCGCGGCGGCGCCCGGCCCTGATCCCCGGCATTTTCCTGTGACCCGTTGCGCCCCAGCGACGTATATCCCGGTACAGACCCCGAAAGGAGACCTTCCATGGCGCGAACCGCCGCCCTTTCCGCCCTCGCCGCCCTGACCCTGCTCGCCTCCGCCTGCGTCGGCCTCACGGGCTACTCCGGCTATCTGGACCACAAGGACTACGACCAGGGCCTCACCGTGGCCCGGCGCGAGCTGGCCGCCGACCCCGACGACGCGGACTCCAATTACTGGGCCGGGCGCTTCCTCCTGGCCAAGGACGACGCGGCCGCCGCCCTGCCCCTGTTGCAGCGCGCCGCGGACCTGGAGCCCGGCGACGCGGACAAGCAGTTCTGGCTGGGCGTGGCCTGCTGGGGCGTCCAGGACTTCGACCGGGAGCTGGCCCAGTACCGCCGGGCCCTGGAGCTGGACCCCCGCCACCTGTCCGCCAACCTCTACCTGGGCCACGCCTACCTGGACCGCGGGCGGCTCGCCCCGGCCCTGGCCCAATACGACAAGGTCCTGGAGCTCGACCCCTACGAGCCCGGGGCCCTGTACAACCGGGCGGTGGTCCTGGCCGAGACCGGACGCCGGGCCGAGGCCGTGGAGGCCCTGCTCCGCTTCCTGGACGCCTATCCCGAAGGGCGCATGGGCGCCGCCGCCGCGGACCTGCTCAACACCCAGGGCGACTTCACCTACCGCAACGCCCGGCTCGGCCGCCGCACCGTCACCCTGCGCGCGGTGCGCTTCGCCCCCGGCGGCACGGACCTGGCCTTCGGGGCCTCGGACTCCCTGGACGTGGTCGGGTCCATGCTCGCCAACAACCCGGCCCTGGCCGTGCACGTGGTGGTCTACGTCCAGGGCGACGCGGCCCTGGCCCGGGACCGGGCCCGGCGCATCCGCTCCTTTTTCCGCACCTTTCACCCGGCCGTGCGCGAGGACCAACTGGACCTGAGCTGGTTCGGCGCGGCCGAAGACGTCGAGGCCCCGGGCGGCCCCTTCGCCCTGAAGGAGTCCGTCCTGTTCATCACCAAGGTCCCCGCGACCAACTAAGGAGGACGCCATGCGCTTCCAGCAGAGGACGATGATGCGGCTGACGATGACCGGGCTTCTTGCCGC
>JBFWIY010000366.1:0-3715 GCA_050255855.1 Desulfovibrionaceae bacterium | reverse complement strand
ATGTTCTGCAACTCCCGCACGTTGCCCGGGAACTCGTAGGCCATGAGCACCTCCAGGGCCTCGGCCGAGAGGCGGTGCGGCTGCCCCTTGGCCCCGCCGTAGCCCCCCTTGGCCCCGCCCACCAGGAAACGCTGGGCCAGCAGGCCGATGTCCTCGCGCCGGGCGGCCAGCGGCGGGACCTCCAGGGAGATGACGTTGAGCCGGTAGTAGAGGTCCTGGCGGAACAGGCCCTGCTCCGCCTCGGCCTTGAGATTCTTGTTGGTGGCGGCCAGCACCCGGATGTCCACCGGGATCTCCTCGGTGCCGCCCACGCGCATGAACACGCGCTCCTGCAAGACGCGCAACAGCTTCACCTGGAGGCTGAGCGGCATCTCGCCGATCTCGTCCAGGAGCAGGGTCCCGCCCTCGGCGGCCTCCAGCAGCCCGGGCTTGGAGCGCGCCGCGCCGGTGAAGGCCCCGCGCTCGTACCCGAAGAGCTCGCTGGTCATGAGCTCCTCGGTGAAGGCTCCGCAGTTGATGGCCAGGAACCGCTTGCCCGCCCGCGGGGAGAGCTCGTGGATGACCCGGGCCACCAACTCCTTGCCCGTGCCGGTCTCGCCCTGGATGAGCACGTTGCAGTCCAGCTGGGCGATCTGGGCGATGGTCTCCTTGAGGGCCAGCATCTTGGGGTGCTGGCCCACGATGCGCGCCGTGCCCGCCGCGGCGCTGACCCGGGCGCGCAGCTCGCGCACCTCGCGCCGCAGGGCCCCCTTCTCCAGGGCCTTGCGCGCCAGCACGCGCAGCTCGTCGATCTTGAAGGGCTTGGGCAGGTAGTGGTAGGCCCCGAGCTTCATGGCCTCCACGGCCGTGGCCACGGTGGCGTAGCCCGTGAACATGATGACCTCGGCGTCGGGCTGCAGGGCCCGGGCCTGGCCCAGCACCTCCATGCCGTCCACCGCGCCCAGGCGCAGGTCCGTGAGCACCAGGTCCCAGGCCTCCTCGCGCAGGGCCTCCACGGCCGCGGCCCCGCTGTCCACGGTGCGGACCTCGTAGCCCTCCTTGCCCAGCACGTAGGCCAGGTTCTCCCGGGTGATCTGCTCGTCGTCCACCACCAGGATGCGCCGCCCGTCCAGGCTGGGCTCCAGCTCCGGGTCCGTCGCGCCCGGCGGGATCAGGCCGTCGTGCTCCATGTCCGTCCTCACGCGGTCCGGCCCGCCCCGGGCAGGGGCAGGCGGATGACGAAGCGCGCCCCGCCGCCGGGCGCGTCCTCGATGTGGATGTGGCCGCCGTGGCGCTCGATGATGCCGTAGGCGATGGACAGCCCCAGGCCGGTGCCGCTGCCGCCGGAGTCGTCCTTCGTGGTGTAGAAGGGGTCGAAGATGCGGTCGCGGATCTCCGCGGGCACGCCCGGGCCGTTGTCCTGCACCACCAGCTCGGCCATGGCCGGGCCGCGCTCCCCGCGGGGCCGGGCCGCCGCCCCGGCCGGGGGCTCGGGGGCCGAGGCCGAGACCGTGATGGCCCCCTCCGCGCCGTCCAGGGCGTCCACGGCGTTGAGGATCAGGTTCAGGAGCACCTCCTGCAGGCGCTGGGAGTCCACCTCCAGGGCCAGGTCCGCGGGCACGGCCACGGTCACGCGCACCCGGGGCGGCACCTGGCTGGAGGCCAGCTTCACCGTGCGCTCCACGAGCGGGGCCAGCTCGGTCAGCTTGGGCGAGAAGTCCCGCTCGCGCGAGAACTCCAGCAGCCCCTTCACGATGTCCCGGGCGCGCAGGGACTCCTGCTCGATGTTGCGCAGCATGCGGCCCACCAGCTCCTGGCCGCCCGCCTCTTCCTGGGCGATCTGGCAGGAGGTGGAGATGTTGTTGAGCGGGTTGTTGAGCTGGTGGGCGATGCCCGCGGCCAGGGTGCCGATGGAGGAGAGCTTGCGGGCCTGGACCAGCTGCTCCTGGCGGGTCTCCAGCTCGACCACCATGCGGTTGAACCCCTCCATGACCAGCTTGAGCTCCTGGTCCGCGGACTCGGGCAGGCGCTCGAACCGGCCCTGGGCGATGCGCTCCGTGGTCCGGCGGATGCTGCCCAGGATGCTCAGCAGATTGCCGAACATGATGAACACGGCCATGGGCCCCAGGATGAGCACCACGGCGATGGAGGCCACCAGCTGCCACTTGAGCGTGGCCAGGATGCCCTGCACCTGGCCGCGCTCGAAGCGCACGATGTCCTGGATGAGGTCGAGCATGGCCTTGCCCTGGAGGCGCAGCTCGGCCACCAGGTCCGGGGGCGGGACGGCCCCGCCCGGGGCCGAGGCGTCCATGCGATGCAGGGCCCCGTCATAGGCGGCGATGGCCGAGGTGAGGCGCTCCATCTCCGCGCGCACCTTGAGCCCCTGGAGCTCCGGGGCGATGTTCCCGGCCATCTGCCGGGCCTGGCCCAGGAAGCGGCGGCACTCCTCCAGGTCTCCGGCCTGGTGGTAGAGCAGGAAATTCTTCTCGAAGCGGCGGGTCTCCAGGATGAGGTCCGAGAGGCTGTGGGTGCCGGAGAGGACCACGAGCTTGCGGTCGATGGTGGCCAGGTCGTTGAAGGAGAGGATGCCCACGGCCAGGATGGCCGCGATGAACAACAGCAGGCTGGCGAAGATCTTGCGCCGCAGGCTGAAGCGCGGCCAGACGCCCGCCCGGTCGGCGGCCCCGGCCCCCGGGCCGGACGCCGCGCCCGGACGGGCGGCGGCGGAGGCGGCAGGGGGAGCGGAGGAGGTTCCGGCGTCGCTCATGGCCGCCCCCGTCCCGGACCGGCCCAGCGGACGGCCGCCCGGGCGGCCTGGGCAAGGCCCCCGCGCCCCATCCTCCCGGACCGGGCCAACACCAGACAACTTCCTGATTTCATAAATTTTTCCTCCATGCATCATGAAGCGTTGCTAATTGCAACGTTTTCCTCTGCCCGGAATCGACCGTGATTCCCTTGACATTTTTTGTCCGCTTTCCAAATCGAAACCATGGAGCGTTGCAGTCTGTAACATCCAGGCGTCGATCCGACCGGGCCGATAAAATTTATTATCAACGAACACGGGATGATAGGTGTAAATTTCACCTTGGCATTCATTTTGAACCATCTTGTTTCCGATTGCAACAGGAAACGTCGGCGACCTGCCGACGCACAGGCCAAGGAGGTCGGTCGTGGAATACGGGATGGCGTTCACATTGTTCATCGGCATGGTCCTGGCCTTTCATCTGGGGGGCCGTGTGGCCCGCCGCCTCCGCGCCCGCCGCGCCGGCCGTCCCGTAGCCCCGGCCCGGGGCCGCGCCGGCGACTGGTACTGTTATTTCAAACCCACCGCCCTGTGGGGCCCCCGCCCCGAACCGGCGGCCAAGCGTCCGACCCAGGGAGACCGCCCCCGGAGCGCCTCCCGTCCCGTGGTGCGCGCCTAACCCGACTCCGCCTCGGCGCTCATCGCATCGACCCCGCCCGTGGCCTCCGGGCGGGGTCGAACTCTCGTTCCTTCGCCCTGCCGCCCCCCGGCACCCCCGGCCTGCCTTCCCTTTCGCGCCCCTCCGCCCGCCCCCTGATCGCGCAACCTTGATCCCGCCGCGCCGTCCTCGTGCCGGGTTGCGCAATGTTGCGAGACGGCGGGCATCCACCCCTGCCTTTATCTAATACTTTCGCCCGATTGCCCGGCACGAAAAAACGGCGTAACTGGCACATTACCATTGCGTTTCCCCCGGCCATGCTCTATTCCAATCTC
>JBFWIY010000365.1:0-3721 GCA_050255855.1 Desulfovibrionaceae bacterium | reverse complement strand
TCGATCTCCTCCAGCCAGTCCCCGCCCCACTTGGGCTTGATGAGGAAGTCCACCTCCGGGTGGGCGGCGGCCAGGGCCCCGAAGCGCTGGTGCACCTGGTCGACGAGCTCCACGAAGCCCACGTCGCGTCCCGGGGTGAAGGAGGTGCACAGGTGGGGCAGCACGGCGCAGGGCACGAAGCTGAAGAGCGTCACCAGGGGGCGCTCCCGCCGGGGGCGCGGTTCGGCCAGCCGCCGCAGGAAGGGGTCCATGCGCATGCAGCCCGGGGCGGAGATGCGCGCCGGGTCCACCATGCCGCTGTCCAGCAGGGCCTTGCGGGTGGTCTCGTTGTGCACGAAGACGTGGGAGCCGTCGAAGTGCCCGAGCATGCGGCCCAGGCGGATCTGGAGGTCGATGTCCTTCTGGCTGGCCTGGAAGCACTCCCGGTAGATGACTAGGTAGGGGATGCCCAGTTCGCCCGCCACGGCGGCGTAGTCCCAGTTGTCCAGGTAGTAGGTGGAGGAGGCCAGGACGCCGTCCGCGCCCAGGCGGCGCAGCAGGTCGGGCAGCACCCGGCGCAGCACGGCCCGGGCGGCGCGTTGCCGCCGCCATGCGGGCGAGCCCTCGGGCGGGTTGTAGTAGTCGTTCTCGGGGTTGAAGTCCGGGCCCCAGCCCACCTCCAGCAGGCGCTGGTGCCAGCCCTTTTCCAGGGTCACCAGGCGGAAGCCGAACTCCCCGGAGAGGATGGGCAGGTCGCCGCGGAAGCGTTCGGGCTTGAGCACCAGCAGGGAGTAGGCCGCCTGGGGGTCGCCCTCCGACCGGACCTCCCGGGTGAGCCGCCGCAGCAGGGGGCCGGTGAGGCCGAGGCGCGCCAGGGTGCGGCGCAGGGCGAGCTTGCAGGCGCTGAGCAGACGCATGGCCGGGCCGGGATCAGTCCTGCTCCCAGACGGGGTTGCGGAGCTTCCACTCCCCGCCGTCCCTGGTCCAGAGGTGGGGGGGCCGGAAGCGGTCGCACAGGGTGTCGAAGGCCTCCTCGGTCATGTCCAGGTACTCCAGCACCTCGGGCAGGTAGCGCTTGGGCCGCTCGCCGTCGAACTGCCGGGCCAGGAGCACGCCCTCCTCGCGGGTCAGGTGCAGGTTGCGGATCTCCTGGGAGGCGTCGTAGCTGGCGCGGCCCAGGCCGAACTTGATGTGGGTGGTGTAGTAGTGGAGGTCGTCGATCTTGTCGTCGATGGAGTTGTACTTGGAGTAGGTCCCCTCGGTGCGGAAGGGCCGGGCCTGGAACCCGGTGTGCTCGGCCGCGTAGTAGTAGGCCTCCTGGGGGGTCCACTTGACGTAGTAGCCCAGGTAGCGGACCTCGATGTCGGCCCGGGCCAGGTCGTCGGCCGGGGCGGGCAGGTAGGTCATGAGGTCGCCGCGGGTCAGGCCGTAGTCCTGGATGAGCCGGGGCACGGGCACGCCCGCCAGCCAGAGTTCGTCCAGGTTGTTCATGACGAAATAGGACTTGTCGCGCAGGGAGGTGGAGTTTTCGGCGATGGGGTTGCCGTATTCGGCCTCGTTCTCCCCGTAGAACACCAGCTTGATGCCGAAGCGCAGGGCCATCTTGGGGGCCAGGTTCTTCTGGCCCAGGATGAAGGTCTGGAAGGGGTGGAGCAGGTTCTTCACCGAGAGCTGGGTGAGCAGGCGGTGGACCCGGCCGTTGGGCTTGTAGGTGATGTTGTCGAACCCGCCGATCTCCAGCCAGTTCTTCCAGTTCTGGTAGCCGTAGTCGGTGTAGAGCGTGGGCGGCCAGGTGACGGTGAGCGGGTGCATGCCGTACTTGTACTTGAGCAGGTGGGCGGCGTAGGCCGAGTCCTTGCCGCCGGAGCCGGGCACCAAGCAGTCGTAGGACCCGTCCGTGGAGCGGTACTGGTCCAGGAGCCGGAGCAGCTCCTGCTCGCGCGACGCCCAGTCGATGCCCGCCTTGATCTCGTTGAACCGGCAGGCGTCGCACACCCCGTCCTCGCCGATGTGCATGTACTTGGCCCCCTCGCGCTCGGGGGTGTGGCGGAACTCGGGGATGGAGGCCGGCCGCTGGTTGCTCATGACGCACTTGGTGCAGTAGACGACCTTCTCGGGCAGTCCGTACATGGTCTTGGTCATAGAGAGTCCTCGGGGCGGCGGCCGGGTGTCTGCGCTTGGGCCGTGTCCCGGTCCGCGGTTCAGTCCGCGGGCCGGAGTCGGGCGGCCAGGTTGCGGTAGATGGCCAGGCCGGGCTCGCCGCTGCGTTCGGGATGGAATTGGCTTGCGAAGATGTTCTGATAGCCCAAGCTGGAGCAGAATTCAATGTGGCCGTAGGTGGTGGTGGCCAGCACCACGGCCGGGTCCGCCGGCCGGGCCACGTAGGAGTGCACGAAGTAGAAGTGCTGGCCCGGGGCCGTGCCGCGCAGCAGGGTGGCGTCCCAGTCCGCGCCCGGGGCGGGGTGGATGCGGTTCCAGCCGATCTGCGGCACCTTGAGGCGGCGGTCGCCCTCGTGCGGGGCGTCGAAGCGCACCACCGCGCCGGGCACCAGGCCCAGGCCCTCGTGGTGGCCGAACTCCTCGCTGTAGTCCAGCAGCAGCTGCATGCCCAGGCAGATGCCCACCAGGGGCCGCCCGGCCGCGGCCAGCTCGCGCAGCAGGTCCGCCAGGCCTCCGGCGCGCAGATTGCGCATGGCGTCCTCGTAGGCCCCCACGCCGGGCAGGATCACGGCGTCGGCGGAGCGGATGCGGGCCGGGTCGTCGGTGATCTCGGGGGCGAGCCCCACGTGGGCGCAGGCCTGGGCCACGGAGTGCAGGTTGCCCAGGCGGTAGTCCACGATGGCCACGCGCTCAGGCACGGAGGGCCTCCTCGGGGGCGGCCGCGGGCAGGCGCATGTCCAGGCCGTGGGCGGCCAGGTGGCGCTTGATCTCCGGCAGGCTGGTCCGGGCCACCTTGGAGAATCCCGCGCCCTTCTTGAGAAATTCCGTATTGCCCTCGGTGGAGTAGTCGCGGCCTGCGCCGTCCAGGTCGCGCAGCACGTTGTAGTGCAGCAGGCTGGCCAGGGCCACGGCGTCGGCGTGGCCCGCCTCCACGGCGGCCAGCACGTCCTCGGGCGACCCCGCCCCGCCCCCGGCGATGACCGGCACGTCCACGGCGTCGGCCACGGCGCGGGTCAGCTCCAGGTCGAAGCCCTTGCCCCCGCCCTCGGCGTGGATGGCGGTGAGCATGATCTCGCCGCAGCCCAGCTCCGCGGCCCTGCGGGCCCACTGCACGGCGTCCAGGCCGGTGCGGTCGCGGCCGTAGTCCACCAGGGCCTCGTACCCGCCGCCGGGCATCCTCATGGCCTCCACGGCCACCACCACGGTGGAGGAGCCGAAGCTCCGGGCGGCCTCGGCGATGAGCTCCGGGTTTTTGGTGGCCGCGGTGTTGACGACCACCTTGTCCGCCCCGGCGCGCAGCACCCGGCGCATGTCGTCCAGGCTGCGCAGCCCGCCGCCCACGGCCAGGGGGATGAAGATCTCCCGGGCGGTGCGCTCCACGATGTCCAGCAGGGAGTTGCGGCCGTAGAGGCTGGCCACGGCGTCCTGGTAGACCAGCTCGTCCGCGCCCTGCTCGTAGTAGTGGCGGGCGAAGTCCTCGGGCTTGCCCAGGACGCGCAGGCCCTCGAAGCAGATGCCCTTCACCAGGTTGGGGCCCTTGATGTCCAGCCGGGGGATGATGCGGATGTTCACCGCGCCTGGC
>JBFWIY010000364.1:0-3722 GCA_050255855.1 Desulfovibrionaceae bacterium | reverse complement strand
CGTCTGGGTGTTCACCGGCGGCATCTACAGCGTGAGCAAGGCCACCAGCCAGGAACTGCACAACGCCCCCATCGCCGTGGTGGACGAGGACCGCTCCCAGCTCTCGGCCCGCATCGCCCAGGCCTTTTACCAGCCCTACTTCAAGCCTCCGGTGCTGGTGTCCCCGGACGAGATGGACCACGGCCTGGACTCCGGGCGTTTTATCTTCGGGGTGCAGATTCCCCCGGACTTCGAGCGCGACGTCATGGCCGGGCGGACCCCGGACATCCTGGTGAACATCGACGCCACCTGCATGAGCCAGGCCTTCATCGGCGCCACCTACATCCAGAAGATCGCCCTGCGCGAGGTGCTGGAGTTCGTGCAGGGCCGCCGGGGCGACCCGGCGACGGCCGTGTCCCTGGCGGAGCACATCAAGTTCAACCCCAACCTGACCAGCTCCTGGTTCGGCTCCATCATGGAGCTGACCAACAACATCACCATGCTGGCCATCATGCTCACGGGCGCAGCCCTGGTGCGCGAACGCGAGCACGGCACCCTGGAGCACCTCATGGTCATGCCCGTGACCGCGGGGCAGATCGTGGGGGCCAAGATCTGGTCCATGGCCGTGGTCATCCTGGCGGCCACGGCGTTCTCTCTCTATGCGATGGTGCAGGGGGTGCTGGGGGTGCCCATCGCCGGGAGCATCCCGCTTTTTCTCGCCGCGGCGCTGCTCCAGGTCTTCGCCATGGCGTCGCTGGGCATCCTGCTCGGCACGATGGCGCGCAACATGCCCCAGCTGGGCCTGATGATGATCCTGGTGCTGCTGCCTCTGGATATCCTCTCCGGGGGCGTGACCCCGCGCGAAAGCATGCCCGAGCTGGTGCAGGACATCATGCTGGGGGCCCCCACCACGCACTTCGTGGCCCTGGCCCAGGGCGTGCTCTACCGCGGGGCCGGTCTGGCCGCGGTCTGGCCGCGGCTGGCGGCCATCGCCGGGCTGGGCGGGGTGTTCTTCCTGGCGTCCCTGGCGCTCTTCCGGCGCAGCCTGGCTGCGGAGCGGTAGGGAAGGGGAGCCGCCGGATTCCGCCCCGCGCGCTGCGGACCATGGGGGCCGCTCCCTGGCGCCGTCCCGCCCGCGCCGTGCGCGCCGTCCCGCCCTTGCTCCGGCAATTCCGAAATCTCCTTGAAATTTTTCCCCATTCCCCGCATCCATAAGGAGAGTGGGATGATTTGCCGTGCGTCGACGCGGTTGGTCCGCCGGGCTCCACTCCCTCGGACCGCCCCGGTTGCGTGGTGGATTTGTTCTATTCCGTGGCTGCGTTGCGTTTTTTTGGACACCACACAGGCAATGTTTCAAGCAACGGGGAGTGGCGCATGAAGGCGGATTTGTATGGTTTGTTGCGGGAACTGTCTGAAGACGAGAATGCCCGGGCCGAACTCGCCCGTGCCGGGAGTCCGGACGAACTGGCGGCCGTGGCGGCCCGGCTGGCCAGTGCGCGAGGGTATGACGTCACGCCCGAGGCGTTGACCCGGGCCATCGCCCCGCCCGAGGGCGAGCTCTCCGACGCCGAGTTGCACACCATGGTCGGCGGCAAGGGTTCCATCGACCAAAAGCTCAGCGGCGACCAGTCGGTTTGGGCCTTTTTCGCCTACTTATTGGACTTTGAATCCGGCGCGGTGTTCAACGACACCCTGGACGGCGGGGACGGCAACGACACCATTTGGGGCGGCTTTGGCGAAGATTCCATGCTGGGTGGGGACGGCAACGATATCATGGACGGAGATGACGGCAACGACACCATGTATGGCGAAGAAGGCGCCGACTACATGACCGGCGGTGACGGGGATGACTTCATGGATGGCGGCTCCCGCAACGACTCCTTGTTCGGCCAAGAGGGCGACGACATCATGGACGGCGGCGCGGGCAACGACTTCGTGAGCGGTGGCCGCGGTGACGACATCATGGACGGTGGCGACGGCAACGATACCATGGACGGCGGGGAAGGCGACGACAGCATGGATGGCGGTGCCGGAAACGACAACCTGGATGGCGGCGATGGGGTCGACACGTTGGATGGCGGGGCGGGCAACGACATCCTGACCGGCGGAAACGACAGGGACGTGTTCGTCTTCGGCACCGACTCAGGCAGGGACGTGATCACGGATTTCATCGTAGGCTACGACAAGTTGCGGTTCGAAGGCGCCGAGTCCATCGACGACATCCACGTCGCGAACTCGGACGGCGATACCGTCATCACCTACGGCAACACCACCATCGTGGTCCAGGGGTGGGAGCTGACCGCCAAGGAGGTCTGGAACAACCGGGGCTGACGCTTTTGGGGCCGGCGGGGGCTCTCCGGGAAAACCAACGACGAAACGGCCGGTCCCGTGCGGGACCGGCCGTAGTGCATTCGTCGAAGCGCCTTGCGGCTTAACGCTTGGAGTACTGGTACTTGGCGCGGGCGCCGGGCTGACCGTACTTCTTGCGCTCCTTGCGGCGGGCGTCACGGGTGATGAAGCCGGCCTTCTTGAGCACGCCGCGCAGCTCGGGGTCCAGGTCCTGCAGGGCCAGGGCGATGCCGTGGCGCAGGGCCTTGGCCTGCCCGGAGATGCCGCCGCCCATGATGGAGCAGTGGATGTCCAGCTTGTCGATCATGCGGGTGATCTTCAGGGGCTGCACCACGACCATCTGGAGGGTCTTGCGGGGGAAGTATTCCTCGAAGGGGCGGTTGTTCACCAGGATGCGGCCGGTGCCCTTGTACAGGCGGGTGCGGGCCACAGCCTCTTTGCGCTTGCCGGTGCCGTAGTTGAACTCGGTGCTCATGACTACACGTCCAGGGTTTTGGGCTGCTGGGCGGCGTGCGGATGCTCGGCGCCAGCGTAAATCTTGAGTTTCTTGAGCTGCTGCCGGGCCAGACGGTTCTTGGGCAGCATGCCGCGGACCGCCTTGCGGATGACTTCCTCGGGCTTGAGGGCGAGCATCTCGCGCAGGGTCTTGGACTTCAGGCCGCCGGGGTGGTTGGTGTGCTTGTAGTAAAGCTTCTTGTCCAACTTCTTGCCGGTGACCTGGATCTTTTCGGCGTTGACCACGATGATGTTGTCGCCCATGTCCATGTGCTGGGCGTATTCGGGCTTGTGCTTGCCGAGCAGACGGCGGGCGATCTCCGTGGCGAGGCGGCCGAGGATCTTGCCGTCGGCGTCCACCACGAACCAGCCGCGGTCGATGTCCTTGGGGGTCGGGGTAAAGGTCTTCATGTTGCTCATGCTCCTTGGTGCGAACCGAGAAGGGAGCTTGTACGGTCTTTATTCGGCATTGTCAACCGAAAACGGCCGCCGGTTCGCTGGAAAAAACGTCGCCCGACGGCCGGGCGGATTCTCGCCTCAGCCCTGGGCCACCAGCTCGCGCACGGCGGCCAGCGCCGCGTCGATGCCCGCCGGGTTCGTGCCGCCGGCCTGGGCCATGTCCGGCCGTCCGCCGCCGCCGCCGCCCACGTGCCCGGCCACGGTCTTGATGAGCTGCCCGGCCTTGAACCGGCCGGTCAGGTCGTCGGTGACGGCCAGCACGATGTTCACCTTGCCGTCGCCGTCCGCCCCGATCAGGCAGATGACGCCGGAGCCCAGGCGGTTCTTCAGGTCGTCGGCCTGCTCGCGCAGGACCTTGGGGTTGGGCACGTCCACCTGGGCGGCCAGCACCTTGACCCCGCCGACCTCCTGCACCCCGGCGGCGAGGTCCAAGCCCCCGC
>JBFWIY010000363.1:0-3738 GCA_050255855.1 Desulfovibrionaceae bacterium | reverse complement strand
GGCGGCACGCGCCAGATCTTCTGCCGCGACGAGGTGTTCGAGCCCATCGCCAACCTGCTGCTCAAACCGGAGAACCAGCCGCAGACCCACTAGGCGCGGCCGGAATCGCAACGAAAACGCGGCCGGATGGGGAGTTCCCCGTCCGGCCGCGTTCTTTTCGGTCCCGGCCCGGCTAGTCGAGCTTGGTGCTGCCCAGGAGCAGGGCGGCGATGCCGGTGTTCTTGCTCTTGATCCCGGCCTTGTTCAGGGCCGCCAGGGCCTCGGCGTCGCCCTCGTCGGCCGCGGCCTGGGCGGCGGAGAGGTTTTGGCTCCACCAGTCCATGATCCCCGCGCCCTGCGTGCCCACGTACTCGGCCAGGGAGTCCGCGCCGAGGACCCGTTTGAGCAGCGGGTCGTCCTGGGCCGTGCCTTCGTCGTCGTCGCCGTCGTCCTTGTTGGTGGTGGGCAGCTTCTTGCTGGCCGCGGCCAGGTTCATGGGCATCTTCACCCCGGTGAGGTCCTCGATCTCCTGTTGGAGTTCGCGGATGCGGCGTCGGCGGTCTCCGGCGGCCTCCTCGTCCGTGGGCTCGCCCAGGGCCGATAGGGCGTCGGCCAGCTGGTCCTGGAGCCAGAGCAGACGCTGCTCCTCCTCCTTGGTGAGTTGTTTGGTGGTGGTCAGGCCCGAGAGGCCGGAGTCGTCCTCGTCCTCCTCCTGGGCCTGGGTGTCGAGCACGGCCTCCAACAGCGAGTTGAAGCTCTTGCCCCGGGTCTCCTCGGTATCGGAGGACTGGGTCAGCGACGTGGTCGAGCCGGACTGCGTTTCGAGAACGGATTCCACGGTCATGGCGGGCCTCCCGGCAGATATTTCCGCTCTGGAGGCGCAGCAAGAACGATGCCGGACCGGGTCAGCGGGCCAGGAACTCCCGGATGCGGGCCTTGATCCGGTCGCGGATGGCGCGCACCTGCGCCAGCTGCTCCTCGCGGTCGCCCACGGCCTCGGCCGGGTCGGGGAACGGCCAGTTCTCCCGGTAGGCCACGCCCGGAAAGACGGGGCAGAGCCGGTCGGTCTCCGCCCCGCAGACGGTGACGACGTGGCTGAAGAGACGGCCCTGCCGGAACAGCTCGAACACGTCCCGGGGCTGGTGTCCGCGCACGTCGATGCCCTCTTCGGCCATGACCTCGGCCACCAGGGGGTTCACGGGGCGGGGTTCGAGCCCGGCGGATTCGGCCCGGGCGACGTCGCCTCCCAGGGCGTTGAGAAAGGCCTCGGCCATGACGCTCCGGCCGGAATTGTGCTGGCAGACGAACAGGACTCGATGCATGGGGACCTCCGATGGTCGGCGTTCGTTCCCCTTAGCAGGGGCGTGTTACGGCTTGATGACGTCCGACGCCGGCGCAAAAAAGGCCGGGCCCCCTCGGGACCCGGCCTCTTTGCGTCGCGCGACGGCCCGCCTCAGCGCGCCATCTTGGAGGTGATGTTGTTCTTGATCCACTCGGCGTCCCACCACTCCACCGGGGACACGGGCACGCCCGAGACCAGGATGCCGAAGTGCAGGTGGTCGCCGCCGGCCAGGCCGGTGGTGCCGCTACGGCCGATCTCTTCGCCCTTGGTCACGGTCTGGCCGCGCTGGACGTGGATCTCGCTCAGGTGGGCGTAGATGCTCTGCAGGCCCAGACCGTGGTCGATGATGACGGCGTTGCCGTAGATGCCCAGGAAGTCGGCGAAGACCACCACGCCGTCGTTGGAGGCCTGGATGGGGCTCTGCTCGCGGTCGGCCAGGTCCACGCCCATGTGGGTCTGATGGTCCACCACCTGGCCCTGGTAGAGGTAGGAGCGGCGGTCGCCGAACCCGGCGGTGCGCTTGCCCGGGGAGCGCAGGAACACGCCCTTGAAGAGCGGGGTGGGGCTGGTCTTGAGCCCGATCTCGCGCAGGGTGGCGGCGTTGCGGGCGCGCAGCTCGTTGTTGACCTTGATGTAGCGGCCGAGCGGGGTGGTCTCCGGGTCGCCCGGGAACTCGCGCAGGAAGAGCTCCTGCTTGCGCTCCAGGAAGCTGTCCGGGAGGTTCAGGTTGTCCTCGCGGAAGGCCTTGGGGTCGGCCTGGTAGGCAAAGGAGCGGATCGCCTCGTTGCCCGCCATGTCGGTGCCGGTGAGCTGGGGCCGGAACTCGGCCGGGCCGGTGTCGTAGGGCATGGCGAAGAGGCAGAACCAGGCGCCGTCGGGCTGCTGGTAGGCCGGGAAGAAGCGCGTGCCCACGGTGACGCCCGCCTTGGCCAGGGGCTCGCTGGAGGTGAAGGCCAGCAGGCCGCAGCCGCCCTGGTCCAGGTAGTTGCGGGTGCTGAGCACGTCCAGCCGGGGCTTGGTGGCGTCGAGCACCAGGTGGCGGGTGAGCACGGTCTTGCCCGCGGCCCCGAAGGGATAGAGGGAGGCGTCCTGGGCCATGACCTCGATCTCGAAGGGCCCGTCCTTGAAGCGGTCCTTCTCCAGGAGCAGGGTCTCGGCGTAGGAGTTGGTCTCCGCCGGGAAGAGCTTTTCCAGGTGCTGCTTCACCTGGCCGTCCTGGGAGAAGGTGATCTCCACGCGCTTGAGGCCGGAGTCGGCGTCCAGCACGTGCAGGTTGAAGACCACGCCCAGGGCCACGATCTCCTGCTCCGGGGTGAGCTCCACGGCGGGCGGGGTGGTGTCGCGCAGGAGCAGGTAGCCGCCGCCCAGGATGATGGCGGCGAGCAGGGCCAGGGGGGCCAACAGGGAGAGACGATGTTTCTTTTTGGGGGAATTGGTCATGCTTTTGGCGGGTTGGGGTAGAAAAAAGGATGCGAGGTCAGGGAATTCCCTACGCGTTTTCCAGCCGCCCGGCAAGGGGCGGAGGGGAGGGGAGGCCGGGGGAGCTCAGGCCGATTCGGGCCGGTTCGGATCGATTCGGGCCGGTTCAGACCTGTTCAGGCCGGTTCAGGCCGGTTCAGGCTTGATCCAGGGCGTCGAGCAGGGTGATGGTCAGCTTGAGGAAGTCGGCTTCGGTGACGATGCCCACCAGCTTGCCCGCCTCCACCACGGGCAGGCAGCCGTACTTGTGGTTGAGCAGGATCTTGGCCGCCTCCCGCAGGTGCAGGTCCGGGCTCACCACGGTGAGGTCCGTGCGCATGATCTCCTTGATGGGGATGCCGGAGTCGATCTCGCGCTGGGTCTCGGGGTCGATCTCCGCCAGGTGGGAGATGGTGGCGGCCAACAAGTCTCGGTGGGTGATGAGCCCGATGAAGAGCCGTCCCGGGCCGACGATGGGCACGTGCCGGATGCGCTGCAGGGCCATGAGCTCGCGCGCGCTCTGCAGGGTGTCGGTCTCCCGCAGGGAGAAGACCGGACAGGTCATCACGTCTTTGACGAACATGCATGCGCCTCCAGCAGGACTCATCCCGGCACCATACCCAAACCCAGCGTGTTGTCAATCGTTGAACCCGGCGGGAATCCGGGGATTCCATGCCTTTCCGCCTGCGGGTGTTGACAGCGCGGTGTGATTTTGGTCTGCAACCGGAGACGGCCGACGGCCGCGGCGAACGCCGCGACGAACGCCGGACAAGACGCCGGACAAGACGCCGGATGAGGGAGGGGCGATGGCCCGGGTGGACCCCATACGCATTCGGGAACGCATGGTGCGCGAGCAGGTCGAGGCCCGCGGCGTGCGCGACGAGCGCGTGCTGGCGGCCATGCGCCAGGTGCCGCGCCACCTCTTCGTGGAGGAGGCCCTGGCGGACAAGGCCTACATG
>JBFWIY010000362.1:0-3740 GCA_050255855.1 Desulfovibrionaceae bacterium | reverse complement strand
GGGGCGCGACAAGTACCGCCTCAAGAAGGTGGCGGGCCGCATGGAGCGCGCCCTGTCGGACATCAACCGGGCCATGCGCGCCGTGTACGCCGACCGGAGGATGACGCCCGGGGAGAAGCGGGAGCGGCTGGACGGGATCGTGCAGCGGCGCAATGAACTCGTGCAGCGGGCGTGGGAGCGGATGCGCCCCGCCATGCGGAAGGAGTGAGGCGTGGCGCGGGGGAGCGTCCAGGGCGCGCTGGCCTTCGACGACGCCATGCTCCCGCGGGCGGCCCGGGTTCGGCTGTGGCTGGCCCGGGCGGGCTTCCCGAGTCTGCGGGCCCTGGCCGACGCCATGGGGGTGCATCGTTCGCTGCCCGGCAAGATGCTGGTCGCCCGCACGGAACCCATCCCGCCCCAGCGGCGCGAATGGCTGCTGGGGCGGGGGTGTCCTGCGGATCTGGTGGACGAAGGCCCGGGCGACGGGGTGGGGTTAGATGCCATTTCGTCGAAGGATGCGTTGTGAAGCGTCCCCTGACGGGTCGGTCTCGATCGAGTCGTCGTCAATAATTTCCCAGTGTCCTTCCGTTTGGGGCCGCCACTCGGTGGCCAGGGCCTGGGCTGCGGCGATCTGGGCCGGTGTCATGCTTCGGGCCGCCACCTCGCGTGCGGCCGCTGCGTCGGTGGATCCGGCGGCCGCGGCCAGGTTGAACCATGTGTGCGCCAGGACGAGATCTCGGGGCATGCCGTTTCCTCTGAAGTACAGCATCCCAAGATTGTACTGGGCCGTGGGGGCTCCCTGCGCGGCGGCGCGGTGGTACCAGGCGGCCGCCAGTTCGTAGTTTTGCGGCACCCCGCGGCCGGTACCGTAGAGGAACCCAAGGTTGTTTTGGGCCTTGGGGTTTCCCTGCTCGGCGGCTAGACGGTACAGGAGCGCGGCTTGCGCGTAGTCCTGGGATACACCTTCGCCTTCTTGGTACATGCATCCCAGGCTAAACTGCGCGGGGGCGTTTCCCTGCTCGGCCGCCAGCCGATACCAGTGGGCGGCCAGCGTGTAATCCTGCGACACGCCCTTGCCGAAGTCGTAGAGGTATCCCAGGTTGAACTGGGCCTGGGCGTTTCCCTGCTCGGCGGCCAGCCGGTACCAGCGGGCTGCCTGTGTGTAGTCCTGGGGTACGCTGTCGCCATGGACATATAGCGTTCCCAGGGCAAGTTGGGCCTCGGGGTCCCCTGCGTGGGCATAGGGCAGGAGGGCTTGGTGTAGGGAGGACGACGTAGCGGCCTCCTTTTCCCCAGTATGGACGCATGCCGCCACGCTGAGGCAGAGCACGGCGACCGACAATATAAGGACATGGCGGCGGAGTTCTGGGAACATGCGTTCCATCCCCTTCTGGTTGTCGTCCGATATACTCGCCAACGACAACGGGTGCAACTGCGCCCCTCGCGCTTGGAAATCACGCTCAGGGACGCCCGGTCCTGCCTCTCGGTATTCGGAACCGATGGGCGTGAAGCACCTCGCATAATATCAAGTCAATAGTACGCTGGGCCGCAGGCCAGCCGGACGGAATCAGGGCTTGCCGTCCGGCTGGGGCCGGTCCCCGGCGGGATGTGGATCATCGGGCCAGATTCTCGGCTGTACTTCCGATCGTGCCGGAGGGGGGTCCTGCACCTTGAGCTTGCCGTCCACCAGGGCCTTGATCGCCCGCCAGACGGCGGTCTCGTCCACGCCCTCGATGCGGCGCATGGCCTGTTCTATGTCGGCAACGGCTCGGGCGATGGGCAGGCTCTCGGGTACGGCCTGGGACGGGCTGTCGGGAAGGGGGCTTTGGCAGTGGTCCGAACTGGTGGGCTGGGGTGAGCGCGGGAGGACCCCGGAGTGTGGATCTCCCCCGCCCGTGAGCAACCAGCGGGCCGAGACGCCGAACTTGCTTTCCAGTTTGTAGGCCCATCCCTCGGGTACCTTACCCCTGGTTTTGGCTGTCGCCACCGAGGAGGGGTCGATACCCAAGACCTTGGCCAGAGCCTTCTGTGTCTTGATGCCCGTGGACGAGCGGACTCTTTTTAGGAATTCTTCGACCATTGTTATAGTCTGTAAATGTTTGAAGCAATTGTCAATTGCATGGCATATGTTATTTTATAGGCATAATGTTAACTAAACATATTTTTATTGTTGACATAAACAAATTTGTTTTGCTAACAACGTAGTCGTCAACGACACGAGGAGTTTGCCCATGAACGAAGTCGCCCCCCCCCTGTCAACCCGTCGCCTGATGTGGGCCATGGAGATGGGGGTGAAGTATAAGGATCTGGCCAAACGCCTGGGCATTGCGCCCCCGCGTTTTTCGCAGATTATGAGTCAGGGCGTGGCCCCCCAGAGGCATGTGGACGCCCTGCGCTTGTTGGGTATGCCCGAGGACCTGCTGCCCGCGCCGTCCCGGGAAAAGCCCGGCCCCATGAGCGCTGCCGAGCGGGCCGAAAACGCTGCCCGGTAGGAGGGTGCCATGCGCTGGTTTTTGTGGCTGTTCAGGCGCAAGGGGGCGGCAGCAGGGACGGAGGTGCGGTTCTCGCGCCGTCCGGGACGCTCGCGCGGCCTGTCCTCTCATCTTTCCTTCAATGTGGATGTCGATCTCGACCGGACCATCCGCGCGGCGGCGGGAGGCGACGACGCCCCGCTGCTCCGCGCCTGCATCGTCCTGGCCCGGGGCGCATTCGTCGGCAACCCCGACCTGATGCAGCGGGTGGACCAAGCCCAGGGGGCGCTCGTGGTGTCCCGCTCGCTGCTCGTCTCTCAGCCCATGATGGACGGCCTGGTGGCCGACTCCGGCAACCACAAGGCCCGGCTGGTTCGGGCCTGCATCCGTCTGGCGCTTCCGTATCTGTCTGTTCATCCTGAGGTCGTTTCTACCCTGGATAGGGGGTGATGAATATGGCGGGTCATGGCGTAAAAAACGGCATATTTCCGCAAAGAAAAAGCACCGGACATGATGATTTGTGCCGGTGTGACGATCTCGATATGGGGGTTCTCGCCGAGTTTGAGGAATCGTTCCCCCCTCTGGTCGCCCGGAGTGCGGTGCATATCGTTACCGGGGGGCTCCTCAGGCCTCAGACCGTTCGCAACGACGAGTCGTTGGGCCGGGGGCCCCGGGTCGCGGTTCTTATCGGCAAAAAGCGGGCGTATCCCCGGCGGGCATTTCTCGCCTATCTGAACAGCAAGGGCGTCCTGATGGTGCCCGTCAAGGGATCGTGAGGCCGCCGTGTCCGCCCTGCATCGCCTTCGCCCTTTTCGTCCTGTCGCACAGATGAAGATAGCGTTCTGTCGTCGCCAGGCTCTCGTGCCCCATGAGGTCCTTGAGCGTGTAGATGTCCACGCCCTTTTCCAGCATCCGGGTGGCGTGGGCGTGGCGCAGGCCGTGGAAGGTGAGGTGCAGGCGGGGATCGTCGTAGCCCCGGTTGAGTCCGGTCAGGTCAAGTATTTTGGCGAATTGCCGTGTCACGGCACTATCGCATCGCATTCCGCCGTCCCGTCCCGGGAACACGTAAGCGCTGGCCCGTTGTGTATGGCGGCGGCGGAGCATGACCACGGCGGCCGTGTAGAGGCTCCCGGGATAGACGGATCTGGAGGTCACGTCCTTGGGGTCCGTGATCCGCAGGGTCATCGACTCCATGTCTATGTGTTGCCATTGCAGGGCGCAGGCTTCCCCTCGTCGCAGGCCAGTGTCCAGGGCCAGCAGGCAGAGGTCGTGCAGATCCAGGGAAGACGC
>JBFWIY010000361.1:0-3749 GCA_050255855.1 Desulfovibrionaceae bacterium | reverse complement strand
CCGAGCCAGGCCGCCTCCGCCGTGCGCCGCTGCCAGAGCAGCAGCCCGTCCAGGGCCAGGAGCAGGATGTAGAACAGGGTCTGTCCCTTGGAGTCGGTGTCGATGTCCGGAAACAGGGCCCCGGCCAGACAGATGCCCGCCAGCACGGCCATGAGCAGCGGGTCGCGCAGCCCGGCCCAGACCCAGGCCGCGCCCAGTCCGGCCGCCGCCGTCACCGCTCCTCCGGCAAAATGCGCTTGATATCCTGGCATGATTGACTCATCCTAGCCGCAGGCGGGCCGTCCGGCAAGCCCCGGAGCCCGGCCCCGACGCCACAACCTGAAGGCCCCGTTCAGGAGATGTTCAGCATGCGCCCCATCAGCCTTAAATTCCGCGTGATCGCCCTGTTGACCGTGGTGCTGGCCCTGGCCTTCACGGTCACGTCCGTCATCAACTACCGGATGCAGCGCACGGCCACCCGCCAGGAAATCCTGACCTCGTCCCTGCCCCTCACCGGCGAAAACATCTATTCCGAGCTCCATTCGGCCCTGCTCAAGCCCCTGTTCGTGGCCTCCCTCATGGCCAACGACACCTTTCTCAAGGACTGGGCCGAGGAAGGTGAGGGCGACGTCTCCAAGATCCAGCGCTACCTCAAGGCCATCCAGGAGCGTTACGGGTTCTTCGCCGCCTTTTTCGTGTCCTCGCGCACCAGCAACTACTACTACCCCCAGGGCGTCCTCAAGAAGGTGCACCCCGAGGACACCCACGACGTCTGGTTCTACCGGGCCCTGAACCTGCCCACGGAGTACGTCCTGGACGTGGACACCAACCAGGCCGCGGACAACCGCCTGACCATCTTCATCAACTACCAGCTGCGCGACCAGCACGGCGACCTGCTGGGCATCACCGGCGTGGGCCTGGCCATGGACGACGTGGCCCGGCTCCTGGACAGCTACCAGCGCAAGTACCAGCGGGTCATCTACATGGTGGACAAGACCGGCCTGGTGCAGACCCACCCGGACCGCAGCCGCATCATGCAGGTCAACATCCACGACCTCGCGGGCATCAAGGACCTGGCGGATCGGATCCTCGTCCCCCGGGAGGAGCCCGCCCAGTTCCAGTACGACGATGCGTCCGGGGCCCACGTGCTGCTCTCGGTGCGCTACATCCCCGAATTCGATTGGTATCTGCTGGTAGCCCAGGACGAGAACGCCACCCTGGGCTCGGCCCGGGGCAACCTGCTGCGCACCCTGCTGGTGGGCCTGGCCGTCACCCTGGTCATCCTCGCCGCCGTGCTCTACGTGGTGAACCACTTCCAGCGCCGCCTGGACCGCCTCACCCGGGGCGACGAACTCACCTCCCTGCCCGGCCGGGACGAGTTCGAGGCCCGCTTCCGCCGCGCCGGACACCGCCGCGCCCGCTACGGCCTGGAGTTCTGCCTGGTGTCCGGACGGCTGACCGGGCTGGCCGAATACGCCCACACCTACGGCCGCGCCGCGGCGGACGAGCGGATCCGCACCGCCGCCCACCTCCTCAAGGACCACGTCCGCCACTGCGACGCCGTGGCCCGCTGGGACGAGGACCGCTTCGTGGCCATCATCGAGCGGGACGAGAAGAACGCCCGCGCCGCGGTGGAGCGCCTGGCCGCCCTGGCCGCCGAGGCCGGGCTGGCCGCGCCGGACCCGGACCTGACCCTGCGCCTGGTCCCGTTCACCGAGGGCGACGGCCTGGAGTCCCTGCTGGCCCAGGCCGAGGCCCGGACCGAAGACGGGACCGAGGCCGCCGCGGCCCCGGCGGGAAACACCCCGGCCTGATCCCCCCGCAACGCAAAAAAAGGGCGGCCCCCGTCACCGGGAGCCGCCCTTTTTTGCGTACTTGCGTCGATCCGCCGCGTCCGGCCGGGCTACATGCCCCCGTTGGCGCGCAGCTCCTCAATCTGCTTGTTGATGGCCTTGGAGAGCTGGGGCGGCAGGCCCATGATGTCCACGTTGAGGAAGCCGCGCACGATGGTGGCGGTGGCCTCCTCCTCGTCCAGGCCGCGGGCCATGAGGTACTCGATCTCCTCCTGGGCGATCTTGCCCACGGAGGCCTCGTGGGAGAGCTCCACGCCCTCCAGGGTGCCGTCCAGCTCCGGGATGGCCCAGATGCGGCCGTTGCCCAGGATCAGGCCCTGGCACTCCAGGTGCCCGCGCGCGGGCACGGCGTGGGCCCCGATGTGGCCGCGGTTGATGATGGTGCCGCCGGTGGAGATGGTGCGGGCGATGATCTCGCACTTGGTGTTGGGCGCGTTCATGACCACCTTGTTGCCCATGTCCACCAGGGAGCCCTCCGGGGCCACCACCACGGAATTGAAGCGGGCCAGGGCTCCCGCGCCGTTCAGGGTGATGGCGGGGTACATCTGGAGGGTCTTCACGGGCTTGAGCAGCACGTAGTTGTTCAAAAAGACGCCGCCCTCCTCCACCACGCCCGCGGTGCGGGGCCGCACGGTGGCGTGCTCGCCCCAGTTGTGGACCATGGTGAAGGTGAGCTTGGCGTTCTTGCCCACGTAGAATTCGCTGATGCCCATGTGGGCGCCGGTGGTCTCGCCGTGGGCCACGGAACAGCCGGTGATGATGTGCACCTCGGCGTCGTCTTCCACGATGACGACGTTGTGCACGTTCTGGCCCACGTGCTCGGCCTTGAGGAACAGGCAGGACTGCACCGGATCGGCCACCTTGGCCCCGGCGCGGACCTTGATGAAGTACCCGCCGTGCAGGTGCTCGGCCGCGGCGCGGGTGAACTCGTCCTTGTCCTTGTCCACCAGCTTCCAGAAGTGGTCCGGCAGGCCGTCGTACTTCTTCAGGGCGGCCTTGATGTCGAGCAGCTCCACGTCGGGGTTCCGGGACGCGCAGTGCACGTTGGAATGGTCGATCTGGAGGTAGGAGCCGCTGCGCTGCTTTTCCTCGGGGTCCACGCCGGACATGAGCAGCTGCTCCTTGTCCTGGGGGCTCATGGTCTTGAGGTCCAGGATCGTGTCCTGAAGCAGCCCGTCAAACTGGAATTCGCTCAAATCCACCTTGCTCATATGTCGCTCCGATGCCGTTCGGGGGTTCTCGCTACTTCAGGCAGCGCACGCATTCCTGATAGCCGTATTCGCGGATGTGGCGCAGGATGTCGCGCGGCCGGGCCTCGCAGCAGAGGTGCCCGTTGTAGAGCACCTGGCCGCGGTCGGCGTTGACGTAGTCCAGGATGTAGCCCGTGTGGGTGATGATGAGGCCGCTGGTGCGGACGCTCTCCTTGATCTCCTTCATGCTGCGGCCGGGCTCGGGGATGGGCTCGCCGTCCAGCAGGGTGCGCACGGTCTTGCCGATGAGCTGCATGTTCTCCAGGTCCACGCCGGACTCGGGCTCGTCGAAGAGCAGCAGGCCGGGGTTCTGGCTCATGAGCTGGAGCAGTTCCGAGCGCTTGATCTCGCCGCCGGAGAATCCCGCGTTGATGTCGCGGTCCAGGAAGGTCTCGAAGTTGACCTTGCGGGCCATGCCCTCCACGTCCACCTCGCGGCCGCGGGCGCACATGCCCACCAGGTGGCGGGTCTTGAGGCCATGGATGGTGGGCGGCCGCTGGAAGCTCATGCCGATGCCCAGCCGGGCGCGCTCGTAGGTGGGGGCGTAGGTGATGTCCGTGCCCTTGAAGGTGATGCGGCCCTGGGTCACGGTATAGCCCGAAAAGCCCATGAGGGTCATGAGCAGTGAGGTCTTGCCCGAGCCGTTGGGGCCGAACAGGATGAAGGT
>JBFWIY010000360.1:0-3753 GCA_050255855.1 Desulfovibrionaceae bacterium | reverse complement strand
GCCACCCGGGTCAGGGCGGCGGGGTCGGCGGTCTCCGGAGCGGTCTGGCCCAGGGCGGCCAGGGTCTTCTTCAGGTCGAAGGCCGGGATATCCAGCACCCCGCGCGCCTCGGGGGAGTCCAGCAGCTTGGCGGCCTGGGCCGCGCCGTGGACCTGCACCCCGTAGGCCGAGAGCACCAGGCCGTCCAGGGAGGCGGTCTGGGCCTTGAGGTCCGCGCTCAGGCTCCCGGCCTGGGCCGTGATCTCGGCCCGGCCGCCGGGCACGGCCTTGCCCTGGGCCGTGAGGGCCAGGTTCAGGCCGGAGACCGTGTACTGCTGCTGCTCCAGGTCCAGGGCGGCCACGCCGCGCAGGGTGACGTCGCCCGCGGCCTCGGGGTCCTTGGAGTCGAAGGTGGTGGTGAGCTCGAAGCTGAAGGGCTCGCCGGGCGTCACCTCGCCCAGGGTCACGCCCAGGTTGCGGATCTCGTAGCGCTTGCCCGCCTGGCGGTCGTCGTAGACCACGTCCGCGCCCTTGACCTCCAGGCCGCCCAGGCGCAGGTCCAGGCCGCCCGCATCGCCCGCGTCCTTGCCGGCCTTGGTTTCGGTCTTGGCCTCGGGCTTGGCGGCGGTCTCGCCCCCGCCGGCCAGGTCGTCCCAGTTGGAGCGGCCCTTGGCGTCCTTGGCCAGGTTCAGCCGCACCTGGTCCAGGGTCACGGTGCCGATCTCCACCTTGCCGGAGAGCAGCGGCAGGACCTGGATGCCCGCCTGGGCCCGGCCCACGGCCACGAAGGGCTCGTCGCCGAAGCCCGGGGCGTTGCCCAGGGTGACGCCGCCCACCTCCACCCCCAGCCAGGGGAAGAAGGTCAGGGCGATGTCGCCCTGGAACACGAGCTCGCGCCCGGTCTTGTCCTTGACCAGCCTGGCCAGGTCGTCCTTGTAGTCGTTGGGGTCCACGAAGACCGCCACCAGGACGATGGCCGCCACCAGGAGCAGCACCAGGCTGCCCAGGATGAACAGAAAATATTTCAAGGCCTTGCTCATGTTCCCTCTCCCTCGGTTCGCGCCTGGGCTCCGGCCTCCGGGTCCGCCGGGCCCAGCAGGCCCTGGATGGCCCGCAGCTCGTCGTAGATCTCGCGCAGCAACCCGGGCTCGCCGTCCTCGTGCAGCCGGCGGCGGGCCCCCTCGATGGTCAATCCCTCGTCGTACAGCAGCGCCTTGATGCGCCGCACCAGGACCATCTGCTCCTCGGTGTACAGACGCTGGCCCGAGACGCTGCGCAACGGGGCGATCTGGGGGAACTCGGTCTCCCAGTAGCGGAGCACGTAGGGCTTGATGTCCAGGTGCCGGGCCGCTTCGCCGATCTTATACGTCTTGTAGCGTCCGAGGTCATCCATGGGAACGAGCATAGCAAAGGTCGCGGCCCGAAGAAAGCGATTCCGGCGGGCCGCTCAGGCGGCCGCGCCGGAATCGTTGTTTTCGCTATCGCGTAATCTGCCGGAATGACAGAAAGTCGATTGGATCGTTAGAAATCCGGACCGGACCGGGCCGCCCTACTCCTCCGCCCCGCCCGTCTGGGCCGTGACGGGCAGCTCGGCGCAGACCTTGGCCAGGATGGCGGCGTGCTGCTTGTCCACGTCCTTGTCCTTGAGGGTGCGCTCCGGGTGCCGGTAGGTGATGCGGAAGCTCACGTTGCGGACCTCCGCCTCGGCCTCGGGCTGGAACACGGCCACCAGGGCCACGGACTCGAAGATGCTCCCCTTGCCCGCCGCGGCCTGGCGGATGGCCGCCTCCATGCGCCCGGCCGGCAGGCCAGCCGGGGCCACGAAGGTCACGTCGCGCCGCACCGGCGGGTACACGGGCAGCGGGGCGAACGTCACCCTGCGGCCCATGACCAGCGCGCGCAGGGCGTCCACGTCCAGCTCGGCCATCCAGACCGGGGTGCGGGCGTGGTAGGGCTCGGCCTGGGCCGCGCGCACCATGCCCAGCTCGCCCAGCACGGTCTCGCCGATGCGCACGCGCACCACGGGCTCCAGGTAGGCATGGCCCGTCGCGGCCTCGAACTCGGCGGCCGGAAGCTTGAGGCTCCCCAGCAGATGCTCGATGAGGCCCTTGAGGTCCAGGTAGTCCACGCCCTCCTTGGGCCAGGGCCAGTCCTCGGCGTGGCGGTTGCCGTAGAGCAGCACGCCCAGGCGGTTGGCCTCGCGGGTCTGGGTGTCCGAGGCCGGGTCGGCGTGGAAGGTCTTGGCCACCTCGAACAGGCGCAGCCGGGTGTTGCCCTTGGAAAGGTTGTTCTTCAGCGAGTTCAGCAGGCCCGGGGCCAGGGCCGTGCGCATGACGTTCTGGTCCTCGGACAGCGGGTTGGCCACCATGACCCGGCCCTCGGCGGGCAGACCCAGGCCGTCCAGGTCCGTGGTCCCGGTGAAGCTGTAGTTGATGGCCTCGTGCAGGCCCGCGCCCAGGCCCCAGAACTTGATGCGCCGGACAAAGCCCCAGACCGTGTCGTCGGTCTGCGGGGTGTCGAAGGTCCGGGCGATGCGCGGCAGCACGGCCGGGATGCGGTCCAGGCCGTGGACGCGGCCGACCTCTTCGTACAGGTCCACCTCGCGCTCCAGGTCCAGGCGGTGGGACGGGCTCTCCACCTGCCAGTCGGCCGCGTCGGCGTCGTCCACGATGCAGCCCATGAGGGTGAAGGTCTTCTTGCAGAACTCCGGAGTCAGCTCCAGGCCGAGCAGCCGATTGCAGCGGTCCAGGCGGAAGCCGTGCACGCGCCGGACCCAGGGCTTGGGCTCGCTGGCCGCCACGCCGGAGAGCACCGTGGCCCCGGCCGTCTCGGCCATGAGCTGGGCGGCGCGGTCCACCACGAAACGCGTCAGGCTCTGGTCCACCCCGCGCTCGAAGCGGTAGGACGCCTCGCTGGGCAGGGCCAGGCGGCGGGCCGTGCGGCGGATGGTTCCGGGCCGGAACACCGCGGACTCCAGAAAAACGTTCTTGGTGCCGTCGTGCACCTCGGTGCTCTGGCCGCCCATGACCCCGGCCAGGGCCACCGCGCCCTGCCCGTCGTTGATGAGCAGGTCGGCGGCCGTGAGCTTGCGGGTCTGGCCGTCCAGGGTGACGAGCTCCTGGCCGTCGCGGGCCAGGCCCACGCGGATGACGCCGTCGCGCAGCAGGTCCAGGTCAAAGGCGTGTTCGGGCTGACCCAGCTCGAACATGCAGTAGTTGGTCACGTCCACCACGTTGCTGATGGGCCGCTGGCCCACGGCGAGGAGCCGGTAGCGCATCCAGGCCGGGGAGGGCCCGATCTTCACCCCGGTGAGCACGCGGCCCAGGTACATGGGGCAGAGTTCGGGGTCGTCGATCTCGATGCGCATGGCCGCGTCGGCCCGCTCGGCGGACTCACGCAGCTCGAACTTGGGCAGGGTCAGGGGCAGGTCGAAGGCCATGGCGGCCTCCCGGGCCATGCCCAGGATGCTCAGGCAGTCCGCGCGGTTGGGCGTGATGTCGAAGTCCAGCACGCAGCGTTCCAGCTGGAGGGCCTCGGTGAGCGGGACCCCGGGCCGGAAGGGCTGGTCCAGCACCAGGATGCCGGAGTGGTCCTCGCTCAGGCCCAGCTCGCGCTCGGAGCAGATCATGCCGTGGGAGGGGACCCCGCGCAGCTTGGCCTTCTTGATGGCCAGGCCGCCGGGCAGGGTGCAGCCCACCGGGGCCACGGCCACGGTCTGGCCCGCGGCCACGTTGGGCGCGCCGCAGACGATGGAGGCCGCCTCGGGCCCGCCCA
>JBFWIY010000359.1:0-3757 GCA_050255855.1 Desulfovibrionaceae bacterium | reverse complement strand
GCCCTTGACGCCGGTGGCGGTGCGGCCCATGGGCCGGATGTCGTGGACGTTGAAGCGGATGGCCGTGCCCTGCTCGGTGATGAGCAGCACGTCGGCCTGGGGATCCACCACGCGCACCATCATGAGCTCGTCGCCCTCGCGCAGGGTGACGGCGCGGATGCCGGTGGAGCGGCAGTTGCGGTAGAGTTCGGCCCCGGAGCGCTTGACCATGCCGCGGCGGGTCACGAAGAGGAAGTAGCGGCCCTCGTCGAAGTCGCGCAGGCTGAGCACCGCGGCCACCACCTCGTCCTTGGCCAGGGGCAGCAGGTTGGCGATGTGCATGCCCTTGGCGTAGCGGCTGCCCTCGGGCACCTGGTGGGCCTTGAGCTGGTACATGCGGCCCAGGTTGGTGGAGAGGACCAGGGTCTGGTGGTTGGAGGTGAGCAGGAAGGAGTGGACGAAGTCGTCGTCGCCGGTCTGGAGCCCGGCGATGCCCCGTCCGCCGCGGCGCTGGGCCTGGTAGTTGGAGAGCGGGGTGCGCTTGATGTAGCCGCGCTTGCTCAGGGTGATGACCGTCTCGTCGTCGGGGATGAGGTCCTCGATGTCGATGGAGCTGAGGTCCTCGTTGATGAGTTCGGTCTTGCGCGGGGTGGCGTAGGTGGTCTTGATGGCGGCGAGCTCCTCGGCGATGACGCCCTTGAGGACCTCCTCCTGCTCCAGGATGCTGTGCAGGTACTGGATGAGCTTGATGAGCTCCTTGTACTCCTGGATGAGCTTTTCGCGCTCCAGGCCGGTGAGGCGCTGCAGGCGCATGTCCAGGATGGCCTGGGCCTGGGCCTCGGAGAGCTGGAAGCGCTCCATGAGTCCGGCGCGCGCCTCCTCGGGCCCGGCGCTGGCGCGGATCAGGGCCACCACCTCGTCGATGTTGTCCACGGCGATGCGCAGGCCCTCCAGGATGTGGGCGCGGCGTTCGCTCTTGTCCAGGTCGAAGCGGGTGCGGCGCAGGATGACCTCGCGCCGGTGCTCCAGGAAGTACTCCAGGATGCCCTTGAGGGAGAGCAGGGCCGGGCGGTTGGCGGCCACGGCCATCATGTTGATGCCGAAGCTGGTCTCCAGGGGGGTGAACTTGTACAGGGCGTTGACCACCAGGTCCGGAATGGCCCCGCGCTTGAGGTCCAGGACGATGCGGATGCCGTTGCGGTCGGACTCGTCGCGCAGGTCGGAGACGCCGTCGATCTTGCGTTCGTTGATGAGCCCGGCGATCTTCTCCACCAGGGTGGACTTGTTCAGGGCGAAGGGGATCTCCGTGACGACCACGGCGTCCTTGTTGCCCTTTTTCTCCTCGATCTTGATGCGGCCGCGGATCTTGAAGCTGCCCCGGCCGGTCTCGTAGGCGTCGCGCAGGCCCTTGCCGCAGTAGACCGTGGCCCCGGTGGGGAAGTCCGGACCCTTGATGTAGCGCATCAGGTCGTGGTTGGTGCAGTCCGGGTGGTGGAGCAGGTGCAGGGTGCCGTCGATGAGCTCGCCCAGATTGTGGGGCGGGATGTTGGTGGCCATGCCCACGGCGATGCCCGAGGTGCCGTTGAGGAGCAGGTTGGGCACGCGCGTGGGCAGCACGGCCGGTTCCTGCAGGGTGTTGTCGTAGTTGGGGCGGAAGTCGACGGTGTTCTTGTCGATGTCGGCCAGGAACTCGCTGGTCAGCCGCGACATGCGCACTTCGGTGTAGCGCATGGCCGCGGCGGCGTCGCCGTCGATGGACCCGAAGTTGCCCTGGCCGTCCACGAGCGGGTCGCGCATGGAGAAGTCCTGGGCCATGCGCACCAGGGCGTCGTAGACCGCGGAGTCGCCGTGGGGGTGGTACTTACCGATGACGTCGCCGACCACTCGGGCGGACTTCTTGTAGGGCCGGGTGTAGGTGTTGCCCAGGTCCTGCATGGCGAAGAGAATGCGCCGATGCACGGGCTTGAGCCCGTCGCGCACGTCCGGGATGGCCCGGCCGATGATGACGGACAGGGAATACTCAAGATAGCTCTTTTTGAGTTCTTCCTCGATGGTGACGAACTGACTCATGCGTGACTCCAAATTGCGTCCCAAATTACGTCCCATGGGGCGGGCCGGGGGTGCGGCCGAGGCCGCACGTCGTATGCCGACGAAGGGCGGCGGGGGCTAGATGTCCAGCTCCTGCACGGCCAGGGCGTTCTTTTCGATGAACTCGCGGCGCGGCTCCACGGAATCCCCCATGAGGTCCGTGAAGATGTCGTTGGCCTCGCTGGCGTCCTCGATGCGCACCTGCAGCAGGGTGCGCTTCTCCGGGTTCATGGTGGTCTCCCAGAGCTGCTCGGGGTTCATCTCGCCCAGGCCCTTGTAGCGCTGGATCTGCCAGCCCTTGTGGGCCTCGCCCAGCACCAGCTCCAGCAGGGCGAACATGCCCGAGACCTCGCTGGCGATCCCGTCCTTGGTCATGGCGAAGTCGAACCCGCCGCACTGCTCCAGGAGGCTCGCGTAGGTGTCGTAGCTGTTGCGGTAGAGCTTGGAGTTGAAGAACTCCATGCCCAGCCGGATGCGGTGGCCGTTCTTGTTCTCGTAGACCAGGAAAAAGCGGTCCTTTTCGCTCTCCTCGTCGTGCTCCTTGTCCAGCCAGGTCTCGAAGCCGCGCGGGGCCATCTCCTTGGCGTACTCGGCCGGGTCGTGGTCCTCGAAGTAGCGGAACTTGAGCCGCACGGTGGACTGGAGCAGGGCGTTGAACAGCTCCTCGGTGATGCCCATGTTCAGGGCGTCGATGCGCCGGTCGCGCAGGAAGGTGATCTGGTCCAGGAGCTTCTGCAGGGCCTTGCCCGAGAGCTCGGTCCCGGCGTGGGTGCGCACCACCACGTCCCCGGCCACCTTGGAGAGCAGGAAGGTCTGGAGGGCCTGCTCGTCGTGGATGAACTGCTCGAACTTGCCCTTGTGCACGCGGAAGAGCGGCGGCTGGGCGATGTAGACATACCCGCCGTCGATGAGCTCCTGATACTGGCGGAAGAAGAAGGTGAGCAGCAGGGTGCGGATGTGCGCGCCGTCCACGTCGGCGTCGGTCATGATGACCACCTTGTGGTAGCGCAGCTTGCTGATGTCCTTTTCGCCCTCGTTCTCGCCCTCGCCGATGCCCACGCCCATGGCGGTGATGAGGGCGCGGATCTCCTTGTTGGAGAGCATCTTGTCGAAGCGGGTCTTCTCCACGTTGAGGATCTTGCCGCGCAGGGGCAGGATGGCCTGGCACTTGGGGTCGCGGCCCTGCTTGGCCGAGCCGCCGGCCGAGTCGCCCTCCACGATGAAGATCTCGCTCTCCTCGGGGTGCTTGCTCTGGCAGTCGGCCAGCTTGCCGGGCAGGCTGTTGTCGCTGAGCGCCCCCTTGCGGCGCACCAGGTCGCGGGCCTTGCGGGCGGCCTCGCGGGCCCGGGCGGCGTCCACCACCTTTTCCAGGATGTCCTTGGCGGACTTGGGGTTCTCCTCGAAGAACTGGGAGAGGCCCTTGTAGACCACGCCGGACACGATGCCCGCGATCTCGGAGTTGCCGAGCTTGGTCTTGGTCTGGCCCTCGAACTGGGGCCGGGGCAGCTTCACGGAGATGACCGCGGTGAGGCCCTCGCGCACGTCGTCGCCGGACACGTCGCGCACCAGCTTCTTGGGGATGTCGGCGGTCTTGATGTAGTTGTTCAGCGCCCGGGTCAGGGCCATCTTGAAGCCCACCAGGTGGGTGCCGCCTTCCTTGGTGCGGATGTTGTTGGCGAAGGTGTAGACG
>JBFWIY010000358.1:0-3775 GCA_050255855.1 Desulfovibrionaceae bacterium | reverse complement strand
GGGACGACCTGCACGACGGGGTGGAGGCGGACGGCCTGGGCCGGGCCCGGGGCTACTGGGTCTGCAACCCGCCCCGGGACGGCTGGCTGGGGGAACGGCTGGGCAGCGCGGACTACGTGCGCCTGCCCGCGCGCATCGCCCACCGGCCCGGGGTGCTGCACGGGTTCCGGCCCGTGCGCATGGAGCAGTTCCGCGGGCGCAGCGTGCTGGCCCCGGCCATGAAGAGCTACCGGCTGCTGCGCGACTCCTGGGACTACGAGCTCATCGGCCAGATCGTGGCCGCGTCGTTTCCCGTGTTCATCGCCACCCAGGACCCGCATGCCGCGGCCCTGAGCGCCGGGGCGCGGCGGGGGCTGCGAGGCGTGGACGGCATGGAGGCGGGCGAGGACCCGGAGCGGCTCTACAACGCCTATGCCCCGGGCCAGGTGCTCTACGGCAACGCCAACGAGAAGGCCCAGATCCTGGAGTCCAACCGGCCGGGCAACAACTTTCAGGCGTTCGCCCAGCTCATCCTGCGCTCCATGGCCGCGGCCACGGGCATGCCCTACGAGGTCCTGGCCAAGGACTTCTCCCAGACCAACTACTCCTCGGTCCGGGCCGCCCTGCTGGAGGCCTGGCGGGTGTTCCTGGTGTACCGCGCGTTCGCGGCCAACCACTTCTGCCAGGTGTGCTGGAACATGGTGCAGGAGGAGGCCTGGCTGCGCGGGCTGTGGACCACGCCGGCCGGGGCCCCGGACTTCTACGACGCCATGGCCGACTATTTGCCGGTGCGCTGGATCGGCCCGGCCAGGGGCTACGTGGATCCGGTGAAGGAGATCCAGGCCTACATCAAGGGACTGGACGCCGGGCTCTTCACTTACGCCGACGCCGTGGCCGAACAGGGCGCGGACTGGGAGGAGACCATGGAGCAGTGCGGACGCGAGGCGCGCCGCCGCCGGCAGCTGGGCCTGACGGATGACGGCGCGGACAGGGGCCAGGGGGTGGCGTCGTGAACACCTGGGCGGGACTGCTGCAGGGGCCGTGGGCCATCTCCGAGGAGGGCATGCGGGCCCTGACCGAGAGCCTGCGCGCCGGGGGCGGCGTGGCCGAGGCCGGGGACGGGGCGCAGGGCGGACGCGAGCGCGCCCCGCGCCGGGACACGGGCGGGGTGGCGGTGATCCAGGTCTTTGGCCCCCTGGTAAAGCGGCCCGTGGCCTGGCCCGTGGGCCTGGCCGAGTCCTACCAGGCGGTGCGCCAGAGCCTGGACGAGGCCCTGGCGGACCCGGCGGTGCGGGCCGTGCTGCTGGACATCGACTCCCCGGGCGGCACGGTGGACGGCTGCCGGGAGCTCACCGAGCACGTGCGCAGTGTGCGCGGGGTGAAGCCCCTGTACGCCCTGGCCGACGGCTGCGCCACCAGCGCGGCCTTCTGGCTGGCCGCGGCCACGGGGCGGATCTTCGCCAGCAGCCCCACGGCCCTGGTGGGGTCGGTGGGCGTGCTGCAGCTGCACCAGGACTGGTCGGGCTGGAACCAGACCATGGGTATCCGGCCCACCTGGCTGCACGCCGGGCGGTTCAAGGCCCTGGGCAACCCGGATGAGCCGCTGGACGAGACGGCCACGCAGTATTTTCAGGAGCGGCTGGACCAGGCCTACCGGGTGTTCGTGCAGGACGTGGCCGGGTGCCTGGGGCTGGACCCGGGCGGGGCCGGGTCCTGGGCGGACGGGCAGTACTTCCGGGCCGAACGGGGCCTGGAGCTCGGGCTGGTGCACGGCATCGCCACCCGGGAGCAACTCATAGGGCGCATACAGGAGGACGTCATGACCAAGACGGCGGCGCAGCTTCGGGCCGAACATCCCGAGGCCGTGCAGGAGATCGTGGGCGCGACCGAGCGGGCCGCGCAGGCGAAGGCGGACAAGGAGCGGGACGAGGCCGTGGCCCGGGGGCGCGACGAGGCGCGTGGGGCCGTGTTGGCCCTGGCCGGCGCCGCCCTGGGGCCGGAGGCGGCCGGACGGCTGACCACCCTGCTGCAGGCCGGGGTGACCCCGGAGCAGCTGGCGGCCCTGGGCTACCAGCCCGGGACGGGCCTGCCGGGGGCCGATGGCCCGGGGCGGGACGAGGCCAAGGACAAGGATTCGGCCACGGAACCGGCCGCCCGGGTGCTGGCGGAGCTGCAGCGCCTGGACCCGGCCGGGGTGCGGCCGGGCGGGGCCGTGACCCCGCCCACGGACGAGCAGAAGCGCCTGGCCGCGGTGGACCGCATGGCCGGCATGGAGGTGTGACATGAGCCGCGACTACACCGAGAACGCGACCCTTGAGCGCCCCAACTTCCGGGGCGCGCATCCGGAGATCGAGCAGGCCGTGACCCTGGCCTCCTCGGGGGCCGACGCCGAGGTTCTGGCCGGCACGGTGCTCGGCCGGGTGGACCGCGCCCTGGGCGCGGCGACCCCGGGGACCAACACGGGCGACGGCACCGTTTCGGGCCTGGCCCTGGGGGCCGGGGCCAAGGCCGGGGTCTACGCGCTGACCTGCGTGGCCGTGGCCACCGGGGGCGGGACCTTCGCCGTGCTGGACCCGGACGGATACCGGCTGGCCGACGCCGAGGTGGGCGAGGCCTACGCCGGGGCGGTGGCCTTCACCGTCAACGACGGGGCCACGGACTTTGTCCTGGGGGACTCCTTCGGCATCGAGGTGCAGGAGCCCGACCCGGTCAGGCACGCGCCCTGGGACCCCGCGGCCGTGGACGGCCGGCAGCGGCCCTGCGCCGTGCTGGCCGAGGACGTAACGGTGCCCGCCAGCGGGGACGAGGCCTCGGTGGCCTACGTGCACGGGCAGTTCCGGCGCGCCGGGCTGACCTTCGCCCCCGGGGCGGACGCGGCCCAGGTGGCCACGGCGATCCGGGCCCTGGCCCGGGCCGGCGTCCACGTCAAGTAATCCAGCACGTCAAGTAACCCAGCGCGTCAAGTAACCCAGAAGGAGGGGGCGACATGCTCATCCAGTTCGAACGGCGGACCCTGGTCGGGGTCATCAACAAGCGCCCGGTGCTGCCGGGCCTGTTCAAGGAGCTCTTTTTCCGGCGCCGCCA
The DNA here is from genome assembly GCA_050255855.1 of Desulfovibrionaceae bacterium. GTDB lineage: Bacteria > Desulfobacterota > Desulfovibrionia > Desulfovibrionales > Desulfovibrionaceae. The sequence goes on along the minus strand of JBFWIY010000358.1, from coordinate 712 downwards.
TCCCATCACCGGGAGCACGGTGGAGCTGCACACCACGGTGGCGGGCAAGAAGCTGCTGCCCTTTGTCACCGAGGTGGGCGAAGGCACCCTGGTGGACAAGGTGGGGCGCGAGGCCGAGGTGGTGCGCTGCCCCCGGTTGCGCCCCAAGAAGAAGTTCTCGGCCCCGGAGCTCTTGAACTTCACCCGGCCGGGGGAGGACCCCTACCTGGCCGCGGACGTGCTGGAGGGGGACCTGGAGCTGGCCGTGGCCGCGGACGTGCAGGACCTCAAGGACCGCACCGAGACCACCATCGAGTTTCTGTGCGGCCGGGCCCTGTGCGGCGGGGTGATCACCGCCTCCCAGGACGACATCCGCTTCACCATCGACTACCGCATGCCCGCGGCGCACCGGCCGGACCTCACCGGGGACGGGGCCTGGACCGAGGAGGGGGTGAACCCCCTGGACCAGCTCCAGGACCTGGCGGACCGGGTGGTGGAGGCCTCGGGCCTGACCCCGGACGTGGCGGTGATGGGCATCAACGCCTTCAAGGCCTTCCGCAACAACCCGGCGGTGCAGGCCGAGCTGGACACCCGGCGCATCGACCATCCCGGGCTCTCGCCCCGGGTGGCCAAGGCCTACCAGGGCAGCCTGGGCGGCCTGGAGATCTACCGCTACGGCGGCACCTACGAGGACGAGGCCGGGGATCTGCAGCACCTGCTGGACCCGGACCAC
>JBFWIY010000357.1:0-3787 GCA_050255855.1 Desulfovibrionaceae bacterium | reverse complement strand
GAAGCCCGCCAGCACGGCGTCGCCCGGGGCGAGGCGCGACTCCAGCAGGGTGCGGTGGTCCATCATGCCCATGAGCTCGTGGCCGCCCGCCCGGACGCGAGCCTCGTACTGGAAGCCCGCGGGGGAGATGCCCAGCAGCCGTCCCTCCAGGACCTTGTAGCCCGGGGGGAAGCCGGCGCTGCGGCGCACGAGGAGGTCTTCGGGCCGCAGGCCCACGTGGGCGGGCGCGTCGTCGCCCGTCCAGGGGATGTCCAGGCCGCAGAAGGAGATGCAGTGGTCGTGGTGGCGCGCGGCGAACACGTTGCGCATGCCGGTGAACCGGGCCGCGAACTCCGTGGCCGGGCGGCGGAACACGTCCTCGGTGGGGCCCTGCTGCTCCACCTTGCCCTGGCGCAGGATGGCCACCCGGTCCGCCAGGAAGATGGCCTCGGTGAAGTCGTGGGTGACCATGAAGACCGTGAGGCTCAGGTCGCGGTGCAGGTCCTTGAGCAGTTGGCGCATCTCGTCCCGGAAGCAGGGGTCCAGGGCGGACAGGGGCTCGTCCAGGAGCAGCACCTTGGGCTGGATGGCCAGGGCGCGGGCCAGGGCCGTGCGCTGGCACTCCCCGCCGGACAGGGTGGTCACGTCCCGCTCCAGCAGGTGGCCGATGCCCAGGGCCTCCACGAGCCGGGGCAGGAAGGCCTCGGCCCGGGCCCGGGCCGCGGGGTGGTAGCGCAGGCCGTAGCGGATGTTCCGGGCCACGCTCAGGTGCGGGAACAGGGCGCTGTCCTGGTACACGATGCCCAGGCCGCGCCGCTCCGGGGGCTGGCGGGTCTGGTCCCGGCCGTCCAGCGTCACCCGCCCGGCCGCGGGCCGCACCAGACCGGCCACGGTCTCCAGGATGAGGCTCTTGCCCGAGCCCGTGGGGCCGAGCAGGCAGAAGAAGGCGCGCGGGGGCAGGTGCAGCGAGTCCACCCGGACCGTGAACCGGGGCACGCGGATGACCAGGTCGTCCAGGCGGATCACGCCTCGGCCCTCCGGGGCAGGGAGAGCAGGCGCAGCAGCAGGAAGAGCCCGAGGCAGAGCAGGATGAGCCAGACCGCCACGGGCTGGGAATACTTGAGGCCGTAGGAGGTGAAGCGCTCGTACATGAGCACCGGGGCGATGCGGGGGTGGTAGGCCACGATGACGATGGCCCCGAATTCGCTCACGGCGCGGCCTGCCGCCATGATGGCCCCGGCCAGCATGTGCCGCCAGGCCAGGGGCAGGGTGATGCGGAAGAAGGTGGCTCCGGGGGAGGCCCCCAGGCTGCGCGAGACCTTTTCCATGCGCGGGGGCACGCCCTCGAATCCGGCCTTGGCCGTGTTCAGGAAAAAGGGCAGGCCCACGTAGACGCACACGGTGACGATGCCCGTCACCGTGCCCATGATCTGCACCCCCAGGCCTTGGAGCAGGTCCCCGATGACGTGGCCCCGGCCGGCCAGGGTGAGCAGGGCGATGCCCACCACCGGGTGGGGGATCATGATGGGCAGGTCGATGACGCTTTCCACCAGCCGCTTGCCGCGGAAATTCCGCCGGGCCAGCAGGTAGGCCAGGGGCGTGCCCAGGACCAGGCAGACCGCCGCCGCGCCCAGGGAGGTTCCCAGGGAGAGCAGGATGCTGTCCAGGACCTCCGGGTCGCGGATGGTCTCCCACAGGCTCGCCAGGCTGGGGCTGGTGACCATCTGCCACAGGGGCAGGACGATGAAGGCCAGGACCATGACGCCGGAGGACACGGCCAGCCCGGCGGTGAGGGCCTGGGGAACGGGGATTTTTCGGATCGCCACGGGAGGGTCCGGGGAGACCGGGGGACGCGGCCGCGCCCCCCGGTCGTCCTGCGCTAGTCGGCGACCTTCACCAGCGGCTTGAGTTCGTCGGGAAGGGCGTCGTACATGGCCTGGGTGGGGACCCGGGCCGGGATGAAGGGCGGCTGGCCCATCTCGTCGAGGATCTTCAGGCCGCCGTCGGGGGACAGCAGGTAGGCCAGGAAGGCCACGGCCGCGGGCTTGTTGGGGGCGTCGCGGAGCAGGGTCACACCGTAGGTGATGGACCCGCCCACGCGGGTGATGGTCGCGCCGGGCTTGTCGCCGCTGACGTCCACCTTGGCCTGGGCGTAGAACGCGTCGTAGGCGTAGTCGGACAGGTTGATGTGCGGATCCAGGGTCACGTACTTGAGGCCGTGCTGCACGGCCACGGACAGGTACTCCCAGGCGTAGTCCATGTTCCCGCTCTCCAGCAGGGCGATGAGCTCCACGGACTTGGGCCGGACGTTCTTTTCGGGCCGGTTGGCCAGCAGGGCCTGGTACAGGCCGGGGTCGTTGCGGTAGATGCCGGCCAGTTGCAGGACCATGAGGGAGCGGTAGCCGCAGGGATCGAGGTTGGGATCGCTGTGGCCCCATTCCACGCCCTTGCGTTGCAGGATCTCGGGCCAGTTCGCCGAGGTGATCTCCGAGGCGAACTTGCTCTTGTCCGTGTAGCAGAGGACCATCTGGTTGGTGGCGAAGCGGATGTTGATGTCCGTGTTCTTGGGGATAAGGTTCTTGTCGATGACCACGTAGTCCGCCGAGGCCATGATGTCGGCGGGCTTGCCGAGCTCGGAGATCATGCGGGCCATCTTGGTGCTGCCGCCGCTCTCGCGCTGGACGTCGACCCCGGGATGGGCCGCCTCGAAGGCCTTTTCCATGGTCTCCAGCGGGACGCTCAGGCTCCCGGCGTGGAAGATGCTCAGTTTGCCGGAAAGCTCCCCGGCGGAGGCCGAGAGCGGCATGGCGAGGGCCAGCGCGGTCAGGGCGAAGAAAAGCAGCTTGGACATGGGCGACTCCTTTGTTGCATCCCGTTGTGATGGGTGAAGATATTTAATCAATCCAAATAGTCCCAAGCCATATATTATGTCAATGGGGACATCGGCCCGAAAGGGAACAAATACGCCCGCACGGGCCCGGCGCGTCGGGGGGGCGGGGGGCGCAGGGGGCATGAAGGGAGAAAAAAAACGAAACGCCGGCGGGGAGTTCAGGCTCCCCGCCGGCGTCTTGCGGTTGGATGCGCCGGGCCTACTTGGCGCGGGCCAGGGGCCAGACCTCCTCCACGCGCTCGATGGGCTTGATCTTGATGCGCTTGCGGAGTTCGGCCGGGATCTCCTCCAGGTCCTTGCGGTTCTGGGCCGGGATGAGCGCGGTCTTCATGCCCTGGGACACGGCGGCCAGGATCTTCTCCTTGATGCCGCCCACGGGCAGGACCCGGCCGCGCAGGCTGATCTCGCCGGTCATGACCAGGTCGGGCCGGATGGGCGTGCCGGTGAGGGCCGAGACCAGGGCCGTGACCAGGGTGACGCCCGCGGAGGGGCCGTCCTTGGGGGTGGCCCCGGCCGGGACGTGGATGTGGATGTCCAGGGTCTCGTTGAACTTGGGGTCGATGCCGTATTCCTTGGCGTGGGCCCGGGCAAAGGAGAGCGCGGCCTGGGCCGACTCCTTCATGACGTCGCCGAGCTTGCCGGTGAGGTCCAGCTTGCCCTTGCCGGGCATGGTGGTGACCTCCACGTGCAGGACCTCGCCGCCGTAGGGGGTCCAGGCCAGGCCCAGGGCCACGCCCGGGGGCAGCTCGCGCTCCTTCTCGTCCTCCAGGAAGGCGGGCGGGCCGAGCAGTTTGTGCAGGGCGGCCACCGTGACCTTGAAGGGGCCCTTTTCGCCCTCGGCCTTGCGGCGGGCCAGCTTGCGGCAGACCCCGCCGATCTCGCGCTCCACGTTGCGCAGGCCCGCCTCGCGCGTGTACT
>JBFWIY010000356.1:2490-3796 GCA_050255855.1 Desulfovibrionaceae bacterium | reverse complement strand
CACGTCCGCCGCCGGGCCCAGGTCCGCCTCGCGGCCCGAGGTGACCAGGCCGAAGACCACGTCGTCGGCGTCGCACTGCCGGGCCAGGAGCACGGCCCAGGCGGCCTGGAGCAGGGCCCCGGCGGTGACGCCGGAGCGGGCGGCCAGGGCGGCCAGGGCCCGGGTGCGGTCGGCGTCCAGGGCGAAGGTGGCTTCGGCCGGGTCGTAGGCCGCGTCCACGGCGGCCGCGAGGTTGGCGTGGGGCCCGGCGTCCGGGGCCGCGTCCGGGCCGGAGCGGCGCGGGCGGATGGGCGTGGGGGTCGCGAAGCCCGCCAGCTCGGCGCGCCAGAAGGCGCGGTCCGCCCCGGCGTCGTGCCGGGCCAGCCAGTCCAGGTACGGGGCCAGGGGCGGGGCCGGGGGCAGATCCGGCGTCGTGCCTGCGTCGCGGTCTTCGACCAGGGCGTCGTGCCGGGCCAGGGCGGCGTGCCGGGCCAGGGTCTCGCCCAGCAGCAGGGCGATGCACCAGCCGTCCATGAGGATGTGATGGAAGGTCCAGACCAGGACGTGCTCGTCCGGGGCCAGGCGCACCAGGGCGGCGCGCAGGGCCGGGCCGCGCTCCAGGTCCAGGGGCCGGGCGCGCTCCGCGGCCAGCAGGGCCTCCAGCTCCGCCTCCCGCGCCGCCGCGGGCAGGGCCGAGAGGTCGCAGAGCGTCCAGGCGTGGACCGGCGCGGCGTCCACGGTCTGCACCGGGCCCGCCGGGGTGCGGCCGAAGCGCACGCGCAGGCCCTCGTGCCGGGCGGCCGTCAGCCGCCAGGCCCGGCCCAGGGTCTCGGCCTCGGCCGGGCCGCGCAGGGTGAAGGCCATCTGCTGGGCGTAGGCGCGCGAGCCCGGCGCGGCCAGATAATGGTAGTACATGCCCGCCTGGGCCGGGGTCAGGGGCAGGGGCCGGGCCGGGGCGGCGCGGCGCGGCAGCCCGGCCAGCTCGGCCAGGGCCGCGCCCCAGGCCTCCAGCACCTGGTCCACCAGGGCCTCGTCCAGCCGGTCCGGGCGGTACAGGGCCTCCAGGCCCAGGCGGCCGTCCACCTCCATCAGGGTCAGGTTCAGGGGCAGGGGGTCGGGCAGCTCCGGGCCCAGGGGCGCGGGCGGGGCCTCCGGGGCCAGGCTGAAGGGCCCCTGGCGGACCAGCGCGCCGTGGTCGTTGCAGCTGACCTCCAGGCGGATCTTCAGCTCCGGGTGGGCCTCGGCCAGCCAGCCGAAGCCCACGCCGCCGTCGGGCACGGCGCGCCGGGCGTCGCGCACGGCCAGGGCCAGGGCGGCCGGGTCGTCG
>JBFWIY010000356.1:0-2390 GCA_050255855.1 Desulfovibrionaceae bacterium | reverse complement strand
TGGCGCGCGGCCCGGATCCAGGCGGAGAAGGGGGCCGTGGGGGCGGGCAGGGCCGCCGGGCCGCCCGCGCAGGCCGCGGCCAGGTCCTCCAGCAGGATGCGCCAGGACAGGCCGTCCACGGCCAGGTGGTGCGCGGCGAGGTAGAGGCGGCGCTCCCCCGGGCCGCACAGCAGGGCCCCGGCCAAGTGGCGGCCGCGCCGGGGATCGATGCGGGCGTGCAGGTCCGGGGCCAGCCGGGCCAGGGCGGCGTTGAAGTCGTTGTCCGGGACCTCGGCCACGGTCCAGGCCGCCGGGGCGGACCGGGCCGGGTCCAGGGGGCGCTGGTGCGGGCCCTGGGCCGGGTCCGCGTCGTCCTCGAACACGGTGCGCAGGGCCGGGTGCCGCCGCACCAGCTCGGCCAGGGCGGCCTCCAGCCGCTCCGGGCCGAGGTCCGCGGGGACGCGCAGCAGCAGGTTCATGAGAAATCCCGACACGGCGCGCGGATGCTCGCTCCAGAGCCAGTTCTGCAGGGGGCTCAGGGGCGCGCCGTCGGCCTCGGCGGCGGATTCGTCGGCGGGCCCGGATGTGGGCCTGAATGTGGGCCTGAATGCTGGGTTGGAAGCGGCGGCCGGGCAGGACGCGGTCTCCGGAATCGGGCCGTCGCCCGTGGGGGCGATGCAGGCGGCCAGACGGGCCGGGGTGGGGTGCTCGAAGAGTTCGGCCGCGGCCAGGCTGAACCCGGCGCGACGCAGGCGGCCCGCCACCTGGATGGCCTTGATGGAGTCCCCGCCCAGGGCGAAGAAGTCCTCGTCCGGGCCCGGGCGGCGGCCCAGCACGGCGTTCCAGGCGTCGCGCACCGCGCCCAGCACGGCCTCAGGCACGGCGGCCGGGCCGGAGGCGGCCCCGGCGCTGGCCTGGGGCGTGGTCCCGATGCCGGTTCCGGCGTCGGCCGCGGCCTCGGACCGGCCCAGGGGCGTCTCCGGGTCCGCGGCCGCGCGGACGGCCAGGTCCGCCAGTTCGTCCAGCAGGCCCCGGGCCGTGGCCGGGAGCCACAGGGCCGTGTCGTAGTCCAGGTGCAGGCGCAGGGAGCCGTCCGGGCGGCGGCCGGCCAGCAGCACCAGGTCGAATTTGGCCACCCGGAAGTCCAGGTCCGTTGGGCGCAGCTGCTGGGCCAGGGCCGGGTCGTCCGCCGGGTCGGCCTCGTCCGCCACCATGATGTCGAAGAGCGGGGAGCGGGCCGGGTCGCGCGGCAGGCGCAGGTCCTCCCAGACCAGGTCGAAGGGCCGGGCGGCGTGCTCCAGGGCCCCGGCCAGGGCGGCGCGGGCCTGGTCCAGCAGGGCGGCGAAGGGGGCGGCCGGGTCCGGGGCCAGGCGCAGGACCACGGTGTTCACGCAGTAGCCCACGCAGGCGGCGTGCTCCGGCCGGGAGCGCAGGCCCACGGGCAGGCCCAGGGCCAGGTCGCGGCAGCCGGTGCGGCGGCAGACCAGCCCGGCCATGAGGGCGGCCAGCAGGGCCGGGAGCCCGGTGCGACCCCGGCGGGCCAGCCCGGCCAGGGCCTCGGCCGCGGCGGGGGGCAGGTCGCGGCGCAGGCGCGCGCCCTGGTGCAGGCGGCGGGGCGGCCGGGGAAAGTCCGTGGGCAGGTCCACGGGCGGCGGGGGCGGGGTCAGGGCGCGCCGCCACCAGTCGCGGTCCGCCTCGGCCGCCGGGGAGGCCAGGTAGGCCCGCTCGGCCTCCACCATGCGCCGGAAGGGCCAGGGCGCGGCCGCGGGCGCGTCCTTGGTGCTGATCCTGCGCAGGAGCCCCAGGGCCTCGCGCAGGATCAGGGCCAGGGACGCGCCGTCCGCGATGAGGTGGTGCAGGCAGAGGACCAGCAGGGCGCGGTCGTCGGCGAAGCGCAGCAGGGCGGCCCGCCACAGGGGCGGCCGGTCGAGCACGAAGGGCCGGTGGATCAGGGCCGAGGCCCGGTCCAGGGCGCGCTCCCGCGCCGCCTCGGGGTCGGGCCCGCGGAAATCGGCATACCGGAGGAACGCCTCGGGCAGGGGGGCCGGGCGCAGCTCCGGGCCGTCCTCGCCCTCGGCCAGGGCGCAGCGCAGGGCCTCGTGCCGGGCGGCCACGGCGCGCAGGGCGGCCTCCCAGCGGTCCGGCTCCAGAATCGGGTCCAGATCAAGGTCCGGGCCGGAGGCGGAAATTTCGTACACCCCGGGCAGGTTGTAGACCTCGGGCCGGGGCGCGGTCTGGTGCACCACGGCCAACTGGCGCTGCCCGTGGGACAGGGGGGTCGGCCCGGCGGCGGCCGCGTCGGCGGCCGGGTGGGCCGTCGTCGCCCGCTGCGTCCGGGCCAAGGCCTCCAGCCGGTCCGCCAGGCGGCGCGGGGTGGGGTGGGCGAAGAGGATGCGGGCGGGCAGGTCCAG
>JBFWIY010000355.1:0-3814 GCA_050255855.1 Desulfovibrionaceae bacterium | reverse complement strand
GCGCGTTCGGCCAAAGGATATACGCTCACCGCGATGAGGTTGATGGGGCGATTTTCGCCATGGTACCGCTCAATCTTGACCTGTACTCCTTTCGCCGTCGTGTACAAATACACGGGGAACTTCCCTTCGTCCGCAAGGCCCTTGCCGTACCGCTCGAAAAACGGTTCGGCGTCGGCCCAGATGTCTTGAAGACACACCGGCCCGAGGCATTGCGGAAATGGATGCCCACCATCGGCGCAATGGGCTTGTGCGGTGAACAGGCAGCACCAGCACAGTATAATGACGATCATCCGCATAAGCCTTCCTCCGCGTTGGTCTCAGTCGTCCGAATGGAACCGAGAATACGGTATCTTGACACCGGGATGACGTTTCTGAAAATCTTTGATCTGTCGACCCATTTCCATCACGTCCTCGTTTTGGCCGCGTGTGCATCCCTTGGTTTTGCGCCAGCCCTGCCGAGGCCGGGTTGCTTGCTCGACGCCCGACCCGCCACCGCCGTGTATGTCCCGCCCCCGAGAGTCCCCAGTGTCGATGTACGCCCCGTCAGGGCCGAAGGACTTGGGGGTTTCCGTATGATTGATGACCTGAACGTCATCGGTGGAAAAGGGGGCATTGGCGCCCGCATCCGAATCCGAATCCGACGTCACCTGGTTCCGTGTCTCAATGGTAAACGGCTCTCCGTCAGAATCTTCCGGGCGCGGATCGAACGTGGTCGAGTTATTGTCCATATCGGTGGTCAACGATGCCTCTTCGGCCGAAGGGATCAACCAGTCCCAGATCGATTTTTCCTGCTCGCCCGCCATCCCTTCCGGGTCCACCAGGTTCACCGGGTCGTCCAGGCAGTACCCGTACCAATCCGAATCCCCGCCCGCATCCCCCAACGGATCGAGGGCCGTGAAGCGGCCGGTGTCCGGATCATAGAGCCCGCCCGCAAAACCGAGGGGGACACGGAAGGCCGGGTTGGTGTCCTCCAGGATGTTGCCGAAGCTGTCGCAGGCGAGCTCCTTGACCGCGTTGCCGGACTCGTCCACCACCACGCGGAGCGTGCCGACCTGGTCGTAGTGCAGCCGGTAGGTCCGGCCGTCGCGGAGCATGGTGTCGGGCAGGCGGCCGCCACTGTAGAGGAAGTCCAGGCGCGCGCCGTCGCACACCGCCCGACTCAGGCGGACGCGGTCCAGCCATTCGTAGGTTTCCACCGTGCGGCCGTTGATCCGCTTTTCCGCCCGGCGACCGTGTTGGTCGTGGGCGTACTCCACGCTTCGGCCGTCCGGCAGCAGCACGGCCAGCAGTCGGCCGTCCGGGGCGTAGCGGTAGCGGGTGGTCCGCTCGAGGAGCTTGGCGCCGGGCACACCCATCTCGACCTTGGCCGAGCGGAACCCGGCCGCGTCGTGCTCGTAGCTTGTGCACGACAAGCCGCTGCGGACCATGAGCAGGCGGTTGTCCGGGCCGTAGACGTAGCGGCGATCCGAATGCCCCCTCCGGCCCAGCGCCCACTCGCGCCGGCCCCGGGCGTCGTACTGGTAGGACTCGGCCAGGCCGCCGTCATAGCGCACCCGGGCCAGCCGCCCGGCGTCGTCGTACTGGAATTCGCGGGTCTCGGCGCCGCGCGGGGTCCGCTCCTCGCGCCGGGCGATGCGCTCGGTCCACTCGGTACGCCTTGAAACGCGGCGATCGGGACGGCCGGGATGGTGGCTTGGGCGGTCGGTGCGGGCTATGGGGACTTCGCGCCGGACGAGCCGCAAGGCATAGGGCGCGGCTCCGTCCGGAGCCCCCGCATACCGCCCGGCGAAACGCATACCTGCCCCGGCGGCATGGCCGTCCCCGGGCCGGGCGTCCACCCCGGCCCCCATGCCGACTCCGGAAACGCAGCCGGGGTCACGGGATGAAATCAGCGGGCCCGGGCCCTCGGGTCGTCCCCCTTCGGGCCGAATATCGCTGCGCGTCACGAAAAAGTCTCCCCACTCGGCCGGAAAATTCCGGGGCACGGGTCGTCCCGCATCCAGCTCCCGCACCCGCCCGTCCGCAAACACCGCCCAGATCCTCTTGCCATCCATTGCTATCTCCCTTTGTTTTGCGGCACAACGATGAACACATATCGCGCCGCGACTTACCCGGAGCCTAGCCTGGGATTTCGGCGACGGAACCGAGCGGAATCCGGAGGGCATGGAAAAGCATATGAATGGCGTATTGACAGAATCTTTGTTCACGGCGCGGCGACATCGAAGTCCAGATTATGACCTGCCCCCAGGAGACCCTCGCGGCGTGTACGATATCTCCCCCTTCCCCTCTCCATGTTGCCGGACCCGGAATCAAAAAGTAAACGCCGTGAATTACTAATTTTATGGTATGTCCCCGGGCATACCGAATGCCGTGACATGGCCCGGGGAGCAATCCTTGCCCGTGTTTATTTAATGATTTCAAAAGATAATTGGCAGACAAAATATTCGCAATCAGCAGGCCAGGAGTTCAAGTCTCTTCGCTGGCTCCAGAAAAACAAAGCACCTGCGACACGTCGCCGGTGCTTTTTTCATGCCCTGGCATGTAGGGCGGCATATTTTGAAATTCGAGGAAAGCCTGTCGCCCCCAACAACCCAACCGGAACAAGTCCTACGGATTCCAATGACTGGTTCATGCCCTGCCCAGCGCCCAGGCTGATGCCGGATACGCCCTGCCGAACATGACTGCTATTCCCGAGCCCGTTGGGATCCATCCACAGCCGGATCCTGGGTTGGATGGAAGGTGGCCTGCGCATGGCCCGGGCGGCAGCCGGGGGCATGTGCGCACATCGCTCTTCCCGACCATGCGCCGGAAGGGCGAAAAATTTCACTCCCGCCGGGCCGCCTAGTCGTGCTTGATGCTGGCCCAGACCTCGTCGGAGGTCATTGGGATGCCCTGCAGGGTCACGGTGGTGTCGCCGTAGGTGATGACGGTGCTGCCGTTCTGCACGCTCACGCCGAGCTGGTCGGGGCTGGTGAGCCCCTGGAACTGCAGCTGGTCCCCGCCGGGGTGGAAGTCGGCCACCGTGTCGTGGCCGTCGCCGGCCCCGAAGACGAACAGGTCTCCGCCCCCGCCGCCGGTGAGGATATCGTCGCCCGCGCCGCCGGACAGGGTGTCGTCGCCGAAGCCGCCGTTCAGGGTGTCGTTGCCCGCGCCGCCGTCCATGGAGTCGTTGCCGTCGCCGCCGTACATCACGTCGTTGCCGTCGCCGCCGAACACGAAGTCGTTGCCCTCGCCGCCATCCATGGTGTCGTTGCCCGCGCCGCCGAACATGGTGTCGTTGCCGGTGCCGCCGAACATGGAGTCGTTGCCCGCGCCGCCGAACATGGAGTCGTGGCCGGTGCCGCCGTCCAGGGAGTCGTCGCCCCAGCCGCCGTCCAGGAGGTCGTTGTCGTCGCCGCCCTTCAGGGTGTCGTTGCCGGAGCCGCCGGACAGGGTGTCGTTCCCATAGGAGCCCGCCAGCCAATCGTTGCCCAGGCCGCCGTCCAGGACGTCGTCACCCTCTTCGCCCCTCAGGACGTCGTTCCCGAGGCCACCGTACAGGTGGTCGTTGCCGCGGCCGCCCTCCAGGGTGTCGTCGCCGCCCCCAAAGATCCCGCCGCCGTTCAGGGTGTCGTCGCCACCGCCGCCCGAGAGGCTGTCGTTGGTGAAATCGGAGCCGCCCTGTTTCCCGCCCACCACGGCCTCCAATTCGGCGTCGGAGAGCTGGTCGCCCCCGCCCGTGAGGTACTCGCGCACCTCCGCCGGGGTGACGCGCTTGCCGTGAAGGTCCGCCAGGCGGACCACCTCGGCCACGCGGGAGTCGAGGTCGGGCATG
>JBFWIY010000354.1:0-3831 GCA_050255855.1 Desulfovibrionaceae bacterium | reverse complement strand
CAGGGTGCCCAGGGAGGGGTCGTCCAGGGCGCGGGTCAGGCTGAAGTCCCCCCGGCCGGAGAGGATCAGGGTGGGCACGCCGAGCTGGGCGGCGCGCTGGGCGGCCAGAAGCTTGGAGTGCATGCCTCCGGAGCCCACGCTGGACTTGCCGTCGCAGAGATTGGCCAGGTCCAGGGCATGGATGTCGTCGATGACGGCCAGGCGGCGCGCGTCGGGGTGGCAGTCCGGGTTCTTGTCGAAGACCCCGGCCGCGGAGGTGAGGTTGACGAACAGGTCGGCCCCCACCAGCCCCAGGGCCATGCTGGCCAGCGTGTCGTTGTCGCCGAAGATCTCCTCCACGGCCACGGTGTCGTTCTCGTTGATGATCGGGATGACCCGCCAGTCCAGCAGGCGCTGGAGGGTGTTGCGGGCGTTGAGGAAGCGCTTGCGCAGGCGCAGGCCGTCGCGGGTGAGCAACACCTGGGCGATGACCTTGCCCCGGCGGCCCAGGGCCTCGTCGTAGGCGTGCATGAGGCGGCCCTGGCCCACGGCCGAGGCGGCCTGCCGGCCGGGCAGGTCGTGGAGCTCCGGGCTGTTCAGGCCCTCGGCCAGGCTCCCGGCCACCCGGCGGCGGCCGGCGGCCACGGCGCCGGAGCTCACCAGCACCACGTCGCGCCCGGCGTCGTGCAGGGCGGCCAGCTCCCCGGCCAGGTGGTCGATGATGGCGAGATTGAGCCCGTCCGGCCCGGTGAGCACGGCGCTGCCCACCTTCACCACCACCCGACGCGCCTCGGTCAGGCGCAGCGTGCTCGCATCCACGTTCATGGGGCGCGAGTAGACCATCAAGCCTTGGGGATGGCAAGGGCCTTGTGCCGCCGCCAGAGGTCGGCCACCAGGGCCGGAACCCCGTCGCCGCGCAGGGCGGAGATGAAGTGCGGCCGGATCCCGGCGGCCTTGGCCGCGGCGCGCAGCTCGGCCAGGCGCTCGGGCTCCAGCAGGTCGATCTTGTTGACCACCAGGACCTGGGGCTTGCGGGCCAGGTCCGCGCTGTACCGCCGCAACTCCTCGTTCACCAGCTCGAACCCGGCGAAGGGGTCGTCCCCGCCCATGTCCTCGGCGCTGAGCACGTGGATGAGCAGGCGGGTGCGCTCCACGTGCTTGAGGAAGGTGTGGCCCAGGCCCACGCCCTGGCTCGCGCCCTCGATGAGCCCGGGGATGTCGGCCACGATGAGCCGCTCGCCGATCTCGTTCTCCATGACCCCGAGGTTGGGGGTCAGGGTGGTGAAGGGGTAGGCCGCGATCTTGGGCCGGGCCGCGGAGACGGCGGAGATGAGCGTGGACTTGCCCGCGTTGGGCAGGCCGAGGAGCCCGGCGTCGGCCAGGATCTTCAGCTCCAGGCGCAGGCGCTTCTCCTGGCCGGGCCAGCCGGGCTCGCAATAGCGCGGGGCTTGGTTGGTGGCGGTCTTGAAATGCAGGTTGCCCCGGCCGCCGTCGCCGCCCTTGCAGACCATGACTTCCTGGCCGTCGTGGGTCAGGTCGGCCAGCAGCCGCTCGGGCACGGCCCCCCGGGGGGCGTCGGGGTCGGGGGCGGCGTCGGCGTCGGCGTCGGAAGCGGGGGCGGGGTCGCCCAGGTCCTCGCCGACGTCGCCGCAGCCCGGCTCCTCGTCGTAGTCCGGCTCGTCGCCGTCGTAGACTTCGCGGTCGGCCTTGTCCGCCGCGTCGTCCGCCGCTCCATGCGCGGCTCCATCAGCCGCACCCCGCGCGCCACCATGTTCGGCTTCATGCGCGGGCGCATCGGGCAGGGCGCGCACCACGGCCGGGTCGGCATCCTCGGCCTCGGAGGGGGTGAGGATCTCGTAGACCAGCGTGCCCACGGGCAGTTCCAGGACCAGATCGTCGGCGGCCTTGCCGTAGCGGTCCTTGCCCATGCCGGGCTGTCCGTTCTTGGCCTCGTACAGGCGTTTGAGGCGGAAGTCGTGCAGGGTGACCAGGCGTCCGGAGGCGCGCAGCACCACGTCGCCGCCCTTGCCGCCGTCGCCGCCGTTGGGACCGCCCTTGGCGATGAACTTCTCGCGCCGAAAACTGGCGCACCCGCGCCCGCCCTTGCCGGAACGCACGGTGATGACGGCTTCATCCACGAATCGCATGATGACCTCGCTGGGGGAGCGCTGGGGCTCTTGGGGATCGGCTTCAGGGTAAACCGGGAACGCGGGCCGGGCAAGGGGCGGGGGGGCGGGAACGGGCGCGGGGGAGAAAAAAAGGGCAGGAGCAAGCTCCTGCCCTTGGACGATCGATGCGATCCGGGCTAGGCTTCGAGGGGAAGCACGTGCACGCGGGTCTTGATCTTGCGCTTGCGGGTGTACTTTTCGTACTTGACCACGCCGTCCACCAGGGCGAACAGGGTCCAGTCCTTACCCACGCCAACGCCCTCGCCGGGGTGGATCTTGGTGCCGAGCTGGCGCACCAGGATGTTGCCCGCCAGCACGGACTGGCCGCCGTAGCGCTTCACGCCCCGCCGCTGTCCGGCAGAGTCGCGTCCGTTTCTCGAACTGCCGCCCGCTTTCTTGTGAGCCATGACGAGCCTCCTTGGCTAGGCCTGGATGGCCTTCACCTTGAGCCGGGTGAAATTCTGACGGTGGCCCTGGGTCTTGCGCGAGTCTTTCTTGGCGCGCTTGTGGAACACCAGGATCTTGGGGCCGCGGCCGTGGCCGAGGACTTCGCAGTCCACCTTGGCGCCGTCCACGTAGGGCGCGCCGATCTTGCTGGCGGCGCCGTCGCCCACCAGCAGGACCTTGTCCAGGGTGAGGGCCGCGCCGGGCTCGACCGTGAGGGACTCCACGCTGAATTCGAGGCCCTCTTCCACGCGGTATTGTTTGCCGCCGGTTTCGATGATCGCGAACATTTCTTATATACCTCCGGAACGTCGGAAGGGGGAACCTAGCCGGACAGTCCCCGGAAGTCAAGCGCCGGGGGACAACTTTTTTCATGGGCGGGCCGGGCGATCCGCAGCCGGGCCGGGGCCCGGGGCATCGGGGCCGGGCGTGCCCGGCCGGGCGGCCCGCCGCGCCCGGAGCTGACATCGCGGACGGATTGCCTTACCCTGCATCGCCCTCCGGGCGCAAGAGGAGATTCGCCATGACCCCGGCCATCAACGCGGCCAAGCAGGCCAGGATTCCCTATACGGTCCACGAGTACGAGCACGACCCGGCCGCCAGATCCTATGGCGAAGAAGCCGCGGAGAAGACCGGCATCCCGCCCGCCCGGGTGTTCAAGACCCTGGTGGCCGACGTGGGCGGCCGGGACCTGGTGGTGGCCGTGGTGCCGGTGTCCGGCCAGCTGGACCTCAAGGCCCTGGCCAAGGCCCTGGGCGTGAAGAAGGCGGCCATGGCCGACCCGCGCGCCGTGGAGCGCTCCACCGGCTACGTGCTGGGAGGGGTGAGCCCGCTCGGCCAGAAAAAGCGCCTGGCCACGGTCATCGATGCATCGGCCCAGGATTTCGAGACAATGTTCGTGAGCGCGGGCCGCCGCGGCCTGGAGATCGAACTCGCCCCGGCCGACCTGGCCCGGCTCACCGGCGCGGCCTTCGCCCCCATCGCCGGGTAGGGCGCGGAGCGGGCGCGGCCTTGCGGCCCGCCTGCCCGCCGTCTCGTCATTTCGCCGCATCCACCCATTCCGCCCCCCGCATCCCACCGTCCCGGCGGGGGACCCCGCCGTCCCCTACAGCGTGGCCCGGATGGACTCCGCCAGGGGCGTGGTGGGGCGGCCGATGAGGGCGCTGAGCTGGCGGCCGTCGTCGAACAGCCCGCCCAGGGAGGCCCCGTGGTCCGAGTCCGCCAGCATGGCGGCCAGGCC
>JBFWIY010000353.1:0-3834 GCA_050255855.1 Desulfovibrionaceae bacterium | reverse complement strand
TTCACGAGTGCGGGGTGGAGCTGGCGGTCATGGAGGCCGGGCTGGGCGGGCGCTTCGACGCCATCCGCGTGTTCGCCCCGGAGCTGGTCCTGTTCACGCCCATGGGCATGGACCACGCCCGCATCCTCGGCCCCACCCTGGCGGACATCGCCCGGGACAAGGCCCAGGCCCTGGCCCCGGGCGGGCTGGGGCTCACGGGTTTCCAGCCCCCCGAGGCGTTGGCGGAACTGGAGGCCCGGGCGGACGAGGCGGGCGCGGAGCTGCGCCGGGTGGAGATTTCCGGCGACCTGCCGCCCGTGGGTCTGCCCGGCCCGCACCAGCGCGGCAACGCCGCCCTGGCCCGGGCCGCCTGGCGCGAGCTGGCCGTCCGCCACGGCTGGGCGGTCCGGCCCGAGGCCGAGGCCGCGGCCCTGGCCCGCGCCTTCATCCCGGGCCGGTTCCAGCGCATCGACGACCACGCGCCCCGGCTCATCCTGGACGGGGCCCACAACCCGCCCGCCCTGACCGTGCTGCGCGACGCCCTGGCCGCGGCGGGCGTGGTCCCGGCCGCCCTGATCTTCGCCTGCATGGCGGACAAGGACCTGGACGCCATGCTCCCCCTGGTGGCCGGGCTCACCCCCGGGCCCGTGTTCTGCCCGGACATCCCGGGCTGCGCCCGGCTGCTGCGGCCCGAGGTCCTGGCCGCCCGGCTCGGCCCGCGCGCCCGGCCCGTGGCCGATCTGCCGTCCGCCCTGGCCGCGGCCCGGGCCGAGTCGGGCGACTCCGGTCCGGACGGGGCCCCGGTGCTGGTCTGCGGTTCCTTGTATTTGGCGGCCGAGTTTTATAGGCTCCATCCGCGCCTTCTCGGCCGATTTTCCGGGGCCGACGCCCCCCAAGGAGCCCGATGATGTCCGCCGCCGATACGAATTCCGACGCCGCGCGCCTGTACCGCATGCTGCCCGCGGTGGACCGCCTGCTCGCCCTGCTGGAGCCCGAGCCCGAGCTGGCCGGGCTGCCCCGGCCCCTGCTGCGCGAGCTGGTGAACCGCGCCCTGGACCGGGTGCGCGAGGCCATCCCGGCCGGAAGCGTCGTCGAGGCCGACCTGGCCCCGGACGCGCTCTTCGCCCGCCTCTCCCGCGACGTGCGCCGCGCCGCCCGGCCGCACTTCCGCCGCGTGCTCAACGCCACCGGCGTGGTGGTGCACACCAACCTGGGCCGCTCCCTGCTGGCCGAGGAGGCCGCGGCCGCCGTGACCGAGGCCTGCCTCCATTACTCCAACCTGGAGTTCGACCTGGCCACGGGCAGCCGCGGCAGCCGCTACAGCCACGTGCAGGAGGTGCTCTGCGACCTCACCGGGGCCGAGGCCGCCCTGGTGGTGAACAACAACGCCGCCGCCGTGCTGCTGGTGCTGGAGACCCTGGCCCGCGGCCGCGAGGTGGTGGTCTCGCGCGGGCAGCTGGTGGAGATCGGCGGCTCCTTCCGCATCCCCGAGGTCATGGCCAAGTCCGGGGCCATCCTGCGGGAAGTCGGGGCCACCAACCGCACCCATCTGCGCGACTACGAGAACGCCATCACCGACCAGACCGCGGCCCTGCTGCGCGTGCACTGCTCCAACTACCGCATCATCGGCTTCACCAAGGAGGTGGAGCTGCCCGAGCTGGCCGCCCTGGGGCGCGAGCGCGGCCTGCCGGTCATCGAGGACCTGGGCAGCGGCAACCTGTTCCGCTTCGAGGGCGTGGGCCTGCCCGGCGAGCCCACGGTGCAGGAGGTGGTGGCCGGCGGGGCGGACGTGGTCACCTTCTCCGGGGACAAGGTCCTGGGCGGGCCCCAGGCGGGCATCATCGTGGGCCGCCGCGAGCTGCTCGCGCGCATCCAGAAGAACCCCATGAACCGCGCCGTGCGCATCGACAAGATGACCCTGGCCGCCCTGGAGGCCACCCTGCGCCTGTACCACGACCCGGAGCGGGCGCGGACGCGCATCCCCACCCTGAACATGATCACCCTGGGCCCGGCGGCCCTCAAGACCCGGGCCGGGCGGCTGGCCCGGCTGCTGCGCGAGCGGCTGGCGGGCCTGGCCGACGTGGCCACCCGGACCGCGGCCTCCCGCGTGGGGGGCGGGGCCTTTCCGGAGCGCGACCTGCCCACCACGCTGGTCTGCGTGCGTCCGGCCCGCTGCGGGGCCGAGGCCCTGAAGCGCGCCCTGCTGGACACCGACCCGCCCTTGGTGGGCCGCCTGGAGGGCGATGACTTCTGCCTGGACCCGCGCACCCTGGATCCGAGCGAATTTTCCCTGGCCGCCGAGGCCCTGTTCTCGGCCCTGGGCGGCCGTTGAGTTCAACGACACCGCGACACACCACGAAGGTTTTCCATCATGCCCAAGATCAGTGAGTTCGAGCACGCGCCCAAGAGCGCCTGGACCGTCTATTCCTCCAAGAAACACCGCGCCGCCATGGACAAGATGGCCGCCGAGTACATGGCCTTTCTCTCCCGCGGCAAGACCGAGCGCCTGGTCATGGACTGGGTGCGCGGGCAGGCCGTCCCGGCCGGGTTCGATGCGGACCTGGGCGGCAAGGCCGTGCTGCGCGTGGAGCGCGGCAAGACCGCCTTCCTGGCCCGGCGCGGCAAGCGTCCCCTGAGCGAGGGCTTCCGGCTCATCGGGGCCCACGCCGACGCCCCGCGCCTGGACTTCAAGCAGCACCCCCTCTACGAGGACACCGAGCTCTGCCTGGCCAAGACCCACTATTACGGCGGCATCCGCAAGTACCAGTGGCTCACCATCCCGCTGGCCATCCACGGCGTGGTGGTGAAGACCGACGGCGTGGTGGTGCCCGTGGCCGTGGGCGACGAGCCCGGCGACCCGGTGCTGGTCATCACCGACCTGCTGCCCCACCTGGCCTACAAGGAGGTGGAGAAGAAGGTGGCCGACGCCTTCGAGGCCGAAAAGCTCAACGTGGTGCTGGGCCAGAGCCCGGACCCCGAGGGCGCGGCCAAGGGAAGGAAGTCCGAGGACGACGACGGCCCGGCCAAGGGCGCGGTGAAGGCCCACATCCTGCGCCTGCTCCACGAGCGCTACGGCATCCGCGAGGCGGACTTCTTCAGCGCGGAATTGCAGGTGGTCCCGGCCGGACCGGCCCGCTTCGTGGGCCTGGACCGCGCCCTCATCGGCGGCTACGGCCAGGACGACCGCTCCAGCGTCTATTGCGCCCTGCGCGCCCTGCTGGACGAGCCCGATCCCGAGCACACCCAGATCGCGCTCTTCTGGGACAAGGAGGAGATCGGCTCCGAGGGCAGCACCGGGGCCAAGTCCCTGTTCTTCGAGTACACCCTGGAGGAGCTGGTGGAGGCCTGGGAGCCCGGGACGAAGCTCTCCCGCGTGCTGCGCGCCGGGCAGGCCCTGTCCGCCGACGTCTCCCCCGCGGTGGATCCCAACTTCAAGGACGTGAACGAGGAGCGCAACGCGGCGTTCCTGGGCTACGGGCCCTGCTTCAACAAGTTCACCGGCCACCGCGGCAAGGTGGGGGCCAACGACGCCCACCCCGAGTTCATCGCGGGCCTGCGCCGCCTGCTGGACGACGCGGGCGTGCCCTGGCAGATGTCCGAGCTGGGCAAGGTGGACCTGGGCGGCGGCGGCACCGTGGCCAAGTTCCTGGCGGTCTACGGCATGGACGTCATCGACATCGGCGCGTCCGTGCTCAACATGCACAGCCCCTTCGAGCTGACGGCCAAGGCCGACATCTACGCCACCACCCTGGCCTTCCGGGCCTTTTTCCGGTCCTGAGACCCGGACCGGCGCGACTTCGGCGGCCCCGGGCGGATCATGCCCCCGGGGCCGCTTCTGCGTCGGAGGGATGCAGG
>JBFWIY010000352.1:0-3840 GCA_050255855.1 Desulfovibrionaceae bacterium | reverse complement strand
TGCGCGAGGCCCTGGCCCGCTGCGGCGGCAACCGCACCCAGGCCGCGGAGCTCATCGGCGTCACCCGCCAGGCCCTGGCCCGGCACCTCAAGCGCGGGGACTGAGCCGCCCCGAGAGGGCGGTACGGGACGTGACATGTCACGTTTCGCTACGCCATTTTCCAACCATCGGACATAACTGGTACATCACACTGCGAGGGCAGGGTGGGGCGTTACGAAACGCACCACCCTCTTTTTTTTCGTGTCGGATCGAAAAACGAGTGATCTCCAGCCGATTGTTGTGCTAGTGTGGTACGGCATGGATTTTTCATAGGCCATGCAGGGCCCGCACGGGTCACTTCTCAGGGATGGTGCAATATGGCCGGCAACAAGGAACACATACTCATCGCCGAGGACGACGCGGGGCTGCTCGCCGCCCTGGCCTTCATTCTGCGGGGCGAGGGGCACGAGGTGGACACGGCCGTGGACGGCCTGGAGGCCCTGGACCGGATCGCGGACCTGCGGCGCGACGGGCGGCCCATCGACCTGCTCATCACCGACATCCAGATGCCGCGCATGAACGGCCTCAAGCTCATCCAGAACATCACCCACGAGAAGAACGAATTCCCCATCATCGTCATCACCGGCCACGGCGACAAGCAGATGCTGGTGGAGCTGCTGCGCCTGGGATGCGACGACTTCCTGGACAAGCCCTTCGAGCCCCAGGACGTGCACAAGAAGGTCCAGGAGGTGCTGGAGCGCCAGCGCCTGCGCCAGAAGGTGCACGAGCGGACCCGCGAGGACCTGCTGAACCAGAACACCGCCCTGGCCCGCGAGGCCTCGGACTACAAGCGCAGCTTCACCAGCCTGCGGCGCGAGATCGACGCGGCCCTGGGCACCTACCACAACCTCATCAGCATCGACACCACGCGGCTGCCCGCCCCGGTGGCCTACCGCTTCCAGGCCCGCCGGGACCTGGGCGGCGACTACCTGGACGTCTGCCCCACGGAGCAGGGCCTGGACGTGGTGGTGGCCGACGTGGCCGGGCACGACCTGGCCGCCTCCTACCAGACCGTGCTCATCAAGGCCTATTTCAAGGAGAATTGCCGCACCCGCAAGTCCGGCCAGGAGTTCTTCAACATCCTGAACCGCGACCTCTCCGAGGGCGGCCGCAACGAGCGCATGGTCACGGCGGTGTTCATGCGCATGGACTTCGCCGCCATGACGGCGGAGGTGACCACCGCCGGGCACCCCAAGGTGCTGCGGCTCAATGCGGGAGAGTCCGTGGGACGGCGGGTGCCGGGCCGCGGCAGCGTGCTCGGCCTCCAGGAGCTGGCCAGCTTCGCCTCCAGCACCCTGCCCCTGAACCGGGGCGACCGATTCTACCTGTACACCGACGGCGTCATCGGCGCGCGGGCCGTGGACGGTCCCACCGGCGTGCGCCGCACCCTGGGCGAGGACGGCCTGCTCGACCTCCTCAACGAGGGCGCCGCCCTGCCCCTGGACCAGCAGATCGAGCGGGTCTGGCAGGGCGTGTTGCATTACTGCCGGTTCAAGCAGAGCGACGACATGCTCCTTTTTGGGGTGGAAGTCCCCTAGGACCCGAAAAAGTACGAGAGGCAGACCATGAAGATCGACAGGACCCCCGAATGGATCCGGTTCAGCCTGCCTTCCCGCCTGGCCGTGGTGGGCGAGGCCATCAAGGCCCTGCGCGACTGGCTCAAGAGTCGGGACAACGGGGACGAGTCCCCGGTGGTGCTCATCTTCCGCGAGCTGGTGAACAACGCGGTGGAGCACGGCAACAAGAAGGTGGAGGGCCTGGATGTGGCGGTGGAGGTGGCGGCGGCCGGGGACGGGCGCTTCCGCGTCACCGTGCGCGACGAGGGCTCCGGCTTCGACCACGCGGCCCTGGACCTGCGCCTCACCGACGACCCCACCCAGATCCGCAACCGCGGCCTGGCCCTGGTCAACTCCTTCGCCGACGAATTGGCCTTCAACGAGCCGGGCAACGAGGTCACGGCCTGGGTGAGCATGCCCCATGACATCGGCTTCGAGCTCACCGAGGACGACACCTGGAAGACCATTCAGCCCACCAGCAACATCACCGCCGAGGTGGCCGACGCCTTCCGCACCCTGCTGCTGGACCTCGTGAACAGCGGCTACCAGCGCTACCGTTTCGACCTGAACCGCGTGGAGGACATCGACTCCATCGGCCTGAGCCTGTTCGTGGTCTTCGCCAACATGGTCCAGAACCGCGTCGAGGGGGCGCAGCTGGAAGTGGTGGGGGCCAACAAGGACATCGCCAACCTGTTCGAGATGACGCGCCTGTCCCGAATCTACAAGCTGGCCTGAGCGCAAGGAGAGGGGGGGAACACATGGCATTGGACGAAGGGATTCTCGAAGAATTCGTGGCCGAAGCCCAGGACCACTTCGAGACCATCGAAGACGACTTTCTGCGCCTGGCCGAGCAGAAGGACGACCCGGACCGCGAGCTCATCGACAAGGTCTTCCGGGCCATCCATTCGGTGAAGGGCGGCGCCGGGTTCCTGCAGCTCACCAGCATCGCCGAGCTGGCCCACGCCATGGAGACCCTGCTCTCCACGGTGCGCTCGGGCCAGATGCCGCTCACCGGCGAGGCCATCGAGGCCCTGCTGGCCGGCGTGGACCTGGTGAACCAGATGCTCGACGACGCGGCCGGCAGCAACGACGTGGACATCTCCGAGGTCAAGGCCCGGGTGCTGGCCGTGCTGGAGCGCGGCGCCTCGCCCCAGACCAAGCAGGACATGCAGACCGACGTGCCCCTCACCGACAGCGGGGGCGAGGCCACCGGCTTCGTGGTGGACCGCCACACCCTCAAGAGCCTGCCCGCCTCCCACGAGTATCTCTACATCCTCAAGTACGACCTGGAGGAGCTCTTCCGCACCCGCAAGCAGAGCCCGGTGGCGCTCATCAAGAACCTGTGCTCCACGGGCGAGATCGTGGACGCCCGCATCACCGCGCCCACCGACGACCTCTCCAAGGGCCTGCCCGAGGGGCCGCTCTACTACGACGTGCTCTATTCCACCCTGCTCGGGCCCGAGGTCATCGAGTACGCCGTGGGCCTGCCCCAGGAGCGGCGCGTGGTGCTGGACAAGGATCGCCTGCTGGCCCAGTCGGGCGAGGCCCTGGTCACCCCCGGGCTGCCCACGCCCGCGCCGGCCCCGGCCGCCCCCGCCGCCCCCGCCGCCCCGGCCGCCGCGGAATCCGTTGCGGAATTCGGCGCGGAATCCGGCGAGGACCTGGTCATCGACCTGGACGCCCCGACCTCCCCCACCCAGGACATGGCCGAGCAGTTCCTCCAGGAGGCCGACGAGCAGCTGGAGCAGCTGGAGCAGACCCTGGTGGAGATCTTCGACGCCCCGGCCGAGTCGGGCGAGCGTCTGGACGAGGCCTTCCGCCTGGTCCACAGCTTCAAGGGCAACGCGGGGATGATGAGCCTCGGGGAGCTGGAGCACGTGGCCCACGCCCTGGAGACCGCCCTGGACTATTTCCGTTCCGGCGTGGCCCCGCGCCGCGAGGAGGACCGCGAGTCCGTGCTCCGCGCCGTGGACGCCCTGCGCACCGGCATGGCCGACCTGGCCGAGACCGGCCTGGGCAAGGTGCCCGACGCCGATGGGCTGGTGACCGCCCTGTCCGCCGTCTCCAAGACCAAGGAGCAGCGCCGCGCCCCGGCCCGGCCCGCGGCCCGGGCCGAGGCCGAGGAGGGCGCGGCCAAGAAGACGGAGCGCCGCGACATCCGCGTGGACCTGGACAAGCTCGACGTGCTCATGAACCTGGTGGGCGAGCTGGTCATCGGCGAGACCATGGTTACCCGCCACCCCGG
>JBFWIY010000351.1:0-3843 GCA_050255855.1 Desulfovibrionaceae bacterium | reverse complement strand
TCTTCCGATCTATTGCCATGGTGTTGGCCGCAGGTTTGCGGCAGGCACGGGCACAGGTAGAAACAACATCCCTATAGAAGTCTTCAGAAACTGGCACGATCCCGGTATAATTCATAAGCAAGTCAGGAAACCGCTCTGTAATTCCAACTCCCCGTGGGGACATCACGATGCTTGGGGGCTTGCCGTAGGTGTTGATCAAAATATACCGCCAACTTGGGTCTGCGGCTCCTTGGAAGGGAACAATCTCACAAGGGGCTGCATCTCCACCGTTGGAAATGGAGAGATACACTTCCTTGAGCGCCTGTGGTTTTTTGGCCAACAAAACGTAAGGTCCGGTCCCCAAATAGCTGCAAATGCTTCCGTCGTAGGCGATACTGAATATGTCATCTAAGGCATCTTGAGCAGGACGGGCAAGAGCGGATTTCCCTGAAATGAACCATCGAAGTTCTTTTAGGGTGGTTCCTGCATTTTTGGCAATTTCTACAGGCGGATTTGGCCAACACGCCACAAGGTTCTTGGCGATTTCAGCTATGTTGTCGCAGGAGCGGTCTTCCCAAAAATTATCCTCATCGATTTTCTCCAGCACGTCCTCTCCCGTCAGGAGCCATGTCCTTTTGCCAAATCCATCGAAGTTGAAATGGTGGGACGTGGTTGGCGGAACAGAAGATTCCCAAGACGATAACCACGGACCAGGTTCCCAGTCGAGTTCACCGGGGGCGATTGTGATCGGCTTTTGTACCGGAATGGACAACCACTGCTGAATTTTTTCTTCCTGCTTCCGACTTCTTACGCTCCTGTGGTCACTTGTTATAAAATAGTCGTGCGCATACTGAGCATCCAAGCATAATGCCTTGATAGATTCAGCAATTGATTTGTCTATGCTGCTGTGAGTCTTGAACAACCATCTTCCGGAGTCCTGTGCCGACCGCAGTGACGCGGGGAGAGACTTATTTTTTGTATCGACTACTCTTACATCGACATCGATATTTTTCATGTCCTGCATCAGTGTCGGGGTGGATTTCGCAATGTGGATGTTTATCCACAAAATGTCCGGTCTTCCGCGCAGCCCCTTGGCATTATTCCATGCCTCCACTAAAATATCTCGGAAAGCCCTCGGCTTATCGGCTGGGGTGTAAGTCATCCACCGAACGGGTAGCCCAGCTACAGACAACCCATAGAGTATGAGAGGGCTTAGTCCATACCGCTCTGCGTCTTTCAGCATGATTGAATCTCGTACAGAAACAATGCCATACTCTGAGTGGTAGAATAAAAACTTGGCAATCGATACGTAGAAGTAATGCTCTCGTAGCAAAGATGATGGTTGCTGCTTCATCATTTTTCCCAGATGATTGTTTATTTTTCAAAAAAGTACTCCCAGCCTTGTAACTAGTCCAGTGATCAAAAATGGACGGGCGCAATTCCTGACGTCTCTGAATATCCCAGCCTTTTTTGTCCCTCACTCGGTTGTCGGCATGATCATTATCAATACTGAAATATTATTAATTGTTTTTACAAATTAACGGGCGTGGCCGGGCGGCATGCCCGGTGGAGCGTTCGTGCGCTTTCCTCCGTTGCAGTTGTCGTGCGCCGGTCCATTTTTAGGGGATTGCCGTTTTCCCTGCTCCCGGGCTGGCGACTCCGGGGGGGCTTTCTCTTGGTCTTTTTCTACTATTCCCCGTCCGTCCCGCCCCGTTTTGCCGTGGTTTCGGCCCGCCTTGTCCCTCGGGCCCGGTCCGGCGTGGGGTCGGCGGCCGTGCAACGGACCGTTCCGCGCCGGACGACCGGCTTGTATTTTTTGTCCCATGGGATATACTAGAAGCCAAAAATTCCTGGCATTTCAGTGGGAAATTCCAGGGCCGCCCGGGCATCGGGCAGCGGGGGGCAACGACTGACCGAACGGCAACCCAGGGTTGCGGGGAGGGACCATGCCGGACTGTGAACTGATCGCCAAGTGTTTGTTCTTCAACGACAAGATGGCCGACAAACCAGGCACGGCGGAGATGATGAAGCGCAAGTACTGCAAGGGCAACAACGCGGACTGTGCGCGCTACGTGGTGTGCAAGGCCTTGGGCCGCGAGCGGGTGCCCCCGGACCTGTACCCCATCCAGCTGGACCGGGCCAAGGGCATGATCGCCTGACCGGACCGGGCGAGGGCGGGCGGCCGGGGCCGGAGGGCCCGGGACGGAGGGCCGGGGGCCGGACGCGGCCCGGCGGCCCGCCTTTTTCGTCGCGCCGTTTTGACAAGGAAATCGGCTGGGCGCTATGCCTTGGGCAAAGACCGCCGCCGCCCCCGTCCCGGTCGCCCCGTCCCGGTCGTCCCGTCCCGGTCGTCCCAACCAGGAGGTATCCCCATGGACACCCCGGACCCCATGGCCCCCATGGACCGCATGACTCGCATGGACCGTCGCTTC
Source organism: Desulfovibrionaceae bacterium (assembly GCA_050255855.1). Classification (GTDB taxonomy): domain Bacteria; phylum Desulfobacterota; class Desulfovibrionia; order Desulfovibrionales; family Desulfovibrionaceae. The sequence continues at coordinate 1,432 of JBFWIY010000351.1, read as the reverse complement.
TTCCTGCGCCTCTCGGCCCTGGCCGCCGCGGCGGGCCTGGCCCGCTGGACCCTGCCCCCGGCGGCGCGCGCCATGGCCGGGCAGGCCCGGAACGGCGAGTACGACGCCGCCGTGGTGGGCGCGGGCCTGGGCGGCCTGTGCTGCGCCGCCTACCTGGCGCGCCACGGCTTCCGGGTGGTGGTCCTGGAGCAGACCGCCCTGCCCGGGGGCTACGCCAACTGCTTTCGTCGCCCCGGCCCGGGCGGCGACTTCACCTGCGAGATCTCGCTCCACGCCTCGGTCCTGGGCTCCCCGGACATGCGCGCCATGCTCGACGAGCTCGGCGTGTGGGACCGGCTGACCCCCGCGCCCCACCCCCACGCCTGGAGCTCGCGCTTCCCGGACTTCGCCCTGGACGTCCCGGCCCGGTGCGGCCTGGCCGGGTTCGAGCGCCAGCTGGCCGGGCTCTTCCCGGCCGAGGCCGCGGGCCTGGCCGCCTATTTCGCCCTGTGGCGCGGGGTCATGGAGGAGCTGGCCCGCCTGGAGCGGGGCATGCCGGAGCACGTCGAGTTCCCCAAGGCCTTCCCCCGGCTCTGGACCATTCACGACGCGACCATCGGCCGACTCATCGACGCCCACGTGCGCGACCCGCGCTGCCGGGCCGTGCTCGGCCAGAGCTGCGGCTACTACGGCCTGCCGCCCTCGCAGCTGGCCGCCTTCTACTACCTCATCCCCACGGCGGAGTACCTGGAGTACGGCGGGGACTACCTCAAGGGCTCGTCCCGGACCCTGTCCGAGGCCCTGGCCCGCGCCGTCACCGAGGCCGGGGGCGAAATCCGCTACGGCCGCCGGGTCCAGACCGTGCTGGTGGAGCAGGGCCGGGCCGTGGGGGTGCGCACCGCGGACGGAACCGAGGTCCGGGCCCGGGCCGTGGTCTGCAACGCCGCGGCCCGTGCGCTCTTCGACCACATGCTCCCGGCCGGGACCCTGCCCGCCCCGGACGCCGCCCGCCTGGCCGCCTACACGGACAGCCCGAGCAGCGTCATCGTCTGGCTGGGCCTGGACCGGGACATCACCGCCCAGCACCCGGCCCCCGAGGTGAGCTACTTCACCGGCACGGACCTGGAGGCGGGGTTCCGGGCGGCCATGGCCGGGGACTTCGAGCGCGGCGGCTGTTCGGTCATGATCTACGACGACCTGGTTCCGGGCTTCTCCCCGCCGGGCTGCTCCACCATCACCATCATGTCCCTGTGCGGCTGGGCCCCCTGGCAGCCCTTTGCGGCCGACTACCTGGCCGGGCGCAAGGACGCCTACCGGGCCGAGAAGCAGCGCCTTACGGACCGGCTCATCCGCATGGCCGAGGCCCGGGCCATCCCCGGGCTCTCCGGGATGATCGCCATGCGCGAGAGCTCCACCCCGCTCACCAACCTGCGCTTCACGGGCAACCCCTCCG
>JBFWIY010000350.1:0-3839 GCA_050255855.1 Desulfovibrionaceae bacterium | reverse complement strand
GTTGAAGGCGGCGTTCTGCTCCGGGTCCAGCACCTCCAGCAGGGCGGCCGAGGGGTCGCCGCGGAAGTCCATGGACATCTTGTCCACCTCGTCCAGGCAGAGCACCGGGTTGTTGTAGCGGCAGCGGCGCAGGCTCTGGATGATCTTGCCCGGCAGCGCGCCCACGTAGGTGCGCCGGTGGCCGCGGATCTCGGCCTCGTCGCGCACGCCGCCCAGGCTCAGGCGCACGAACTCGCGGTCCATGGCCCGGGCGATGGATTTGGCGATGGAGGTCTTGCCCACGCCGGGCGGGCCCACGAAGCAGAGGATGGGGCCCTTCATGGTCTCCACCAGGCTCTGCACGGCCATGTACTCCAGGATGCGCTGCTTGGGCTTCTGGAGCCCGTAGTGGTCGGCCTCCAGGATCTCGCGGGCGTGCTTGATGTCGAGGTCTTCTTCCTTGTACGTGTCCCAGGGCAGGTCCATGACCCAGTCCACGTAGTTGCGCAGCACCGTGTACTCCGCCGAAGAGGGCTGCATGGTCTTGAGCTTCTTGATCTCGCGCAGCACGCGATCGCGGTTCTCGTCGCTCATGACCTTGGCGTCGAGCTGCTTTTCCAGCTCGGCGGCCTCGGCCGCGGGGTCGTCCTCGCGGCCCATCTCCTTGTGGATGGCCTTGACCTGTTCGTTCAGGTAGTAGTCCCGCTGGTTCTTCTCCATCTGGGACTTCACGCGGTTCTTCACGCGCTTTTCGATGGCCGCGATCTCCACCTCGCCCAGGAGCAGCTCATAGACCCGCTCCAGCCGCCGCATGGGGTTCAGGATCTCCAAAACCTGCTGCTTGCGGGCGAAGTCCAGCTTGAGATGGGGCATGATGGAGTCGGCGAGCTTGCCCGGGTCGCGCAGGGTGGAGATGGCCAGCACCGCCTCGGGCGGGACCTTCTTGTTCACCTTGCCGTACTCGTCCAGGGACTCCTGCACGGCGCGCACCAGGGCCTCGCCCTCCACGCCCTCGGCCTGGGGCTCGTCGCAGCGCGTGACCTCGGCCTGGGGGTACTCGGCCTCGCCCACGCGGGCGAAGGGATCGAAGGTGGCGCGGTACAGGCCCTCGAACAGGACCTTGATGGTCCCGTCGGGCAGGCGGAGCATCTGCAGGATCTTGCTGACGGTGCCCAGCTCGTACAGGTCGCCCGGATCGGGCTTCTCCTTTTCCGGGCTCTGCTGGGTCACCAGGAAGATACGTTTGTCGAAGTCGGAAAGGGCGGCCTCCACGGCCTTGACCGAGACATCGCGCCCCACGAACAGGGGCACGATGGAGCGCGGGAACATGACCACCTCGCGCAGGGTCATGAGCGGCAGGCGCTCGGACGGCCCGTCCTGGGACTTCGGATTGAAACCAAAGCTCGGCATGGGTCCTCCGTAGGGAATCTGGTTGCCGCGACGCGGGGAAACCCCCCGGCTGCGGTCGACTCAAGGTAAGGCCGGGCCGGGGGTTGTCAAATCAGGCGCTTTTCACTTCCTGGTGGTAGATGAGCAGCGGCTCCATGCCCTTCTCCACCACGGAACGGTTGATGACGCACTCCTTGACCCCTTCCAGGGAGGGGAGCTTGTACATGATGTCCAGCATGATGGACTCCAGCACGTTGCGCAGGCCGCGGGCGCCGGTCTTGCGCTCGATGGCCCGGCGGGCGATGGCGCCCAGGGCGTTCTGGGTGAAGCGCAGCTTGACCTTGTCCAGCTCCAGCAGCTTCTGGTACTGGCGGGTCAGGGCGTTCTTGGGCTCCACCAGGATGCGCACCAGGTCCTCTTCCGTGAGCTCGTCCAGGCCGGTGATGACCGGGATGCGGCCCACGAACTCGGGGATGAGCCCGAACTTGATGAGGTCCGAGGGCTCGGCCTGGAGCAGCACCTCGCCCACGGTGAGGTCCTTCTTGGCCTGGACCTTGGAGCCGAAGCCCATGCTGGACCCGGACATGCGCTGCTGCACGATCTTGTCCAGCCCGATGAACGCCCCGCCCATGATGAACAGGATGTTGGAGGTGTCCATGCGGATGAATTCCTGCTGGGGGTGCTTGCGGCCGCCCTTGGGGGGGATGTTGGCCTCGGTGCCCTCGATGATCTTCAGCAGGGCCTGCTGCACGCCCTCGCCCGACACGTCGCGGGTGATGGAGGGCGAGTCGCCCTTGCGGGCGATCTTGTCGATTTCATCGATATAGATGATGCCCCGGCCCGCGGCCTCGATGTCGTAGTCCGCGTTCTGGAGCAGCTGGACCAGGATGTTCTCCACGTCCTCGCCCACGTAGCCGGCCTCGGTCAGGGTGGTGGCGTCGGCGATGGCGAAGGGCACCTTGAGGATGCGCGCCAGGGTCTTGGCCAGCAGGGTCTTGCCCGAGCCCGTGGGGCCGAGCAGCAGGATGTTGGACTTGTCGATCTCCACGTCGTCGGCCGCGGCGGCCTGGGCGTAGAAGACCCGCTTGTAGTGGTTGTGCACGGCCACGGACAGGATCTTTTTCGCCTGGGCCTGGCCGATGACGTACTCGTCCAGCAGGGCGTTGATCTCCTGGGGCGGGAGCAGGCGTCCGTCCTCGAACTCCTCGCTCACCGACTCCTGGGCCATGATGTCGTTGCACAGGCTGACGCACTCGTCGCAGATATACACGTCCGGCCCGGCGATGAGCCGCCGGACGTCGGACTGCCCCTTGCCGCAGAAGCTGCAGCAGAGTTCATTGGTCATGGAATTCCCTCGGTTTGCCATATGCCCCCCTGGTCCGATCAGGACTTTTCGGGTTCCTTGATCTCGCTGCGCGAGGTCATGATCTTGTCCAGGATGCCGTAGTCCAGGGCCTCCTGGGCGGTCATGAAATAATCACGCTCGGTGTCCGTGGCAATCTTCTCCAGGCTCTGGCCGGTGTGCCGGGCCAGGATGCCGTTGAGCTCCTCGCGCATGCGCAGGATCTCGCGCGCCTGGATGCCGATGTCCGTGGCCTGGCCCTGGGCCCCGCCCAGGGGCTGGTGGATCAGGATGCGGCTGTGGGGCAGGCTGTAGCGCATGCCCTTCTCCCCCGCGGCGAAGAGCAGCGCGCCCATGCTGGCGGCCTGGCCCATGCACAGGGTGGCCACCGGCGGCGAGACGTACTGCATGGTGTCGTAGATGGCCATGCCCGCGGTGACGGAGCCGCCCGGGGAGTTGATGTACATGTAGATCTCCTTTTCCGGGTCCTCGGACTCCAGGAAGAGGAGCTGGGCGCAGATGAGGCTGGCCACGTGGTCGTCGATGGCGCTGCCCAGCAGGATGATGCGGTCCTTGAGCAGGCGGGAATAGATGTCGTAGGCGCGCTCGGTGCGGCCGGTGGTCTCGATGACGATGGGAACGGCGGTCATCCGGGGTCTCCTTGGGGGTCACCGCCTTATCGGCGGACGATTGCGGGAGCTTGAGAGGGCGGACAAGGACCTCGACGCCTATACCTTGCGGGATTTCCCCGCCCTCCACAAGAGAAAAAAATGGCACAGAGCCTGGGGAAAGTCTAGAAAAACGGCGGCCGGGCAAGGCCCGGCCGCCGCTGACGTTCCAGGAAAGGCGAAGGCTACTCGGCGGGCGCGGCGTCCTTCTTCTTGGCCGGGGCCTTTTTCTTGGCCGGGGCCTTCTTGGCGGGCTTGTCGCCGCCCTCGCCGCCCTCGGCGGCCGCAGGGGGCACGGTGGTCACCTTGGCCTTGCCGTAGATGAACTCCACGGCCTTGTCGGCCAGGATGCGGTCCTTGAGGGCCATGACCAGGTTGTTCTCCTCATAGTAGCGCTTGAGGTCCTGGAAGGGCTGGCGGGTCTGCATGGCCACCTGGGCGATGGTCTGGTCGATCTCCTC
>JBFWIY010000349.1:0-3869 GCA_050255855.1 Desulfovibrionaceae bacterium | reverse complement strand
GCAGCTCGTAGAAGCGCGTCCGCTCCCGGTTGTCCAGCCAGGCGCCCAGGGCCACGGTGGTGCGGCCCAGGGCCTCCTCGCGCTCGTGCTCCAGCATCTGGAGGCAGCTGTCGTTGGCCTCCAGGATACGCCCGTCCGAGGCGCGGAAGATGGCCATGGGCACCGGACTCAGGGCGAAGGCCCGCCAGAACTTGTCCTCGCTCTGGCGCAGCCGGTCCCGGGTGCGGCGCAGGCGCATGGTGGCCCCCCACAGGGCCAGCACCAGCACGCCCAGCACGGCGATGACCGTGCCCCCGGCCCAGACCAGGGGGCGGTTGCGTTCATAGAAGGAGGGCGGCCGGTGGAGCACCACGGCCCCTTCCGGGATGAGCCGCTCCGGGATGCCGTGCCGCCGGAGCTGGTCCAGGTCGAACATGAACTGGTTGGGGCTCTCGGTGATGACCGGCATGTCCGAGGCCGACTCGCCCCCCATGATGCGTTCGGCCAGGCCGGCCGAGACCGCGCCCTGGTTCTGGCCGCGCACGCACATGCCCCCGGTGAGGCCCAGGCCCATGAGCCACTCCGAGCGGCCGAACACCGGCGCGCCGGCCTGGCGGAACATCTCGCCCAGGCGGGCGGGCTGGACCATCCGTCCCTGGGCGTCGCGCCAGAAGGAGATGAAGAAGGCGAAGCTGTCCTCGGGCAGATCGGCCAGCCGTTGGGCCAGGTCGTCGGCGCTCAGGTCCTGCAATATCTCGCAGGCCACGTCCGGGTAGCCGCGCAGGGCCTCCTGGAAATTGGCCAGGTTCACCTGGGCCGTGGGGGTGGCGTCGGTGATGACGAAGATGCGCCGGGTCCCGGGCCGCATGAGAAAGGCCCGGGCCAGGGTCTCGCGGAAGTCGCCCCGCTCCACCACGCCGGTGACTTCCGGGTGGCCCGCCAGCAGGGCGGGGTCGTAGTTGTTGACCCCGCAGAACACGATGGGCGCGCCGTGGAAGAGGTCCGCCTGGTGGGCCAGGGCGAAGCGCAGGGCGGCGTCGTCGGCCGTGAGCACCAGGGCCAGGGGCATGTCGGCGTATTTGGCCCGGTAGAGCCGGGCCAGCAGGTCCAGGTACTCCGGGTCGTCCCGGCGCTTGGTGTCCATGTATTCGGCGTGGGTGTCCACGCCGGGCCGGTCCCCGAGCACGGCCTGCCAGGCCGTGTAGATGTTGTCGCTCCATTCGGCGCGGTGATAGGAAAACAAATAGAGGATGTCGGTCCGCCCCTGGGCCGGAGCGGGGACCGAGAGGATCAGGGCGAGGAGGAGCGTCGTCGGCCATGCCGACCAAAATCGCCTGATGACCACAATGATCCTCGGTTGTTGAGGGCGCGGACGCAGCATCGAGCAACCGCTACTATCATAAATTCTATGCCAAGCGCCAGGGAAAAGCAAACGGGGCCCGCGGAACGGGGCCTCGAACGCTCAGCGCCGGTCGGCGGCGTCGGCGGCCGGGGCGTCCGCCCCGGGGTGCTGGTGGGGCGTGTCCCCGCCGGGGTGGCAGTGGGCGGGGCCGGCCTCGTGCTGGTGGGGGGCGTCGCCGCCGGGATGGTTGTGGGGCTCCCCGTCGGGGTGGTGATGGTGGGGCTGGTCCCCGGCCGGGTGGGCGTGCCGGTGGCCGTGCAGCCGCGCGATGGGCTGGGCCGTGAGCCGCCCGGCCTCCAGGCAGTGGACCTCGCCCGTCACCTGGGCCAGGAAGTCCCAGTCGTGGGAGATGACCAGGAAGGGCTGGGGCAGGTCCTGCAGGATGCCGATGAGGCGGTGGCGGGTGTCCGGGTCCAGGTCGTTGGTGGGCTCGTCCAGGAGCAGGGCCTCGGGCTCCATGGCCAGCACCGTGGCCAGGGAGACCAGGCGCTTCTCCCCGCCCGAGAGGCGGTGGGTGATGCGCTCCTCGAATCCGCCCAGACCCAGGCGCTCCAGGGTGCGGCTGGCCGCGGCCGCGGCCTCGGCCGGGGAGCGCCCCAGGTTGAGGGGCCCGAAGGCCACGTCTTCGATGACCGTGGGGCAGAAGAGCTGGTCGTCGGCGTTCTGGAACACGAAGCCCACGGCCCGGCGCAGGGGACCGAAGTCCTTTTCCGCCCCCAGGGGCGCGCCGCGGAAGCGCACCTCCCCCCGGGTGGGCCGGAGCAGGCCCATGATGATGTGCAGCAGGGTGGTCTTGCCCGAACCGTTGGCCCCGATGAGCCCCACGCGCCGGTCGCCGAAGGCGATGTCCACGCCGTCCAGGACCCGGCGGCCGTTGGGATAGGCGAAGTGGACGTCGTGCAGCTCCACCAGGGGCGGGGCGGCGGGCGAGGCGGCGGCCGAAGTGGCGGACGGGGCGGCGGTCTCGGGCATGGCCGTGCCTACCAGACCAGGCCCAGGGCGGCAAGCCCCGCGGCCGCGGCCAGCAGTCCGGCCAGCAGGGCGGCGTCGGCCCGGCCCGGGGCGTCTACGGCCAGGGAGCGGAAGACCCCGTCGAAGCCGCGCAGGGTCATGGCCTGGGCCACCCGGCGCGAGCGGTTCACGCTGCGCACCAGGGTCATGCCGAACAGGTTGGCGTAGGTGCGGTAGGTGTGCAGGTTGGTGCGCGGGGTGAAGCAGCGCAGCCGCGCCGCCCGCAGCAGGCGCTGGTATTCCTGGGCGATGACGAAGAGGTAGCGGTAGGTGAAGAGCAGGATGAAGCCGAGCTTGCGGGGCACGCCCAGGCCCTGCAGGGCGCGGCCCAGGGCGGGCACCGGGCTGGTGGCCACCAGGGACAGGAAGCAGAGCAGGATGGCGTTGCACTTGAGGGTGGCCAGCCCGGCCACGGCCAGTCCGGCCCGGCTCACGGGCACGGGCCCGAGGTGGAAGGCGGCCTCGCCCCCGTAGGTGGGCGGCACCACCAGCCACAGGAAGACGATGAAGCCGTTGACCGCGGCCAGGCGGCCGAGCACGGCGCGCAGGGGCAGCCGGGCCAGGGCCGTGAGCCCGAGCCCCAGGACCACCCCCAGGGCGGCGGCGCGCCAGGACCCGGTGAGGGCCAGGACCATGGCCAGGGCCCCGGCCGCGGCCAGCTTGCAGCGGGCGTCGGCGCGGTGCAGGGGAGAGTTCCCCTGGGCGAAGCGTTCCTCGATCACGGGCGGCGGTCCGGCTGCGACCGGCTACGGCCGGCGGCGGCTGCGGCCCCAGGCGGCCAGCCCGGCCAGGCCCACGAGCCAGCCGATGCCGCCCAGGATGTCGGTGAGGCGGGGGCCGGAGTCCTCGGCCTCCAGCAGGGCCCGCTTGAGCGGGGCGATCTTCACGTCCACGGCCTCCTCCACCACACGGCGCAGCTGGTCCATGTCCACCCCGGCCGGGACGGCGGGGACGGGTTCGGCTGCGGCAGGTTCGACCGCCGGGGCGGCCGATTCGGCTGCCGGGGCTGCGGCGGGCTCGGCCACGGGGGCGGCCGGGGCGGCAGGAGTCGCGGCGGTCGCCGCGGCCGGGACCGCGGAGCGGTATTCCTCGGGCTCCAGGGTCCACTCGGCCTCGTGCCCCTCGCCCGCGAACAGGTGCAGGGTCAGGCCCTTGGCGGCCTTGGCCGCGCTGGCGGGCAGGGGGAAGCGCCAGATGCCGTCCTCGCCCGTGACCCCCTCCAGGAGCTGCTCGTCCGTGCCGGCGTCGCGCAGGAGGATGCGGCAGTTCTTGCACACGTTGCCCCCCGGGAAGCTGCTCTCGGCCACCACCTGGTCGCCTTCGGTGTAGGCGAAGACGCGGACCTTGTGGGCCAGGGCCGGAACGGCCGTGAGCAGCGAACAGGACAACAGGACGGAGAGGACCAGCAGTCGGCGCATGGGACGCTCCTTGGAATCAGGGTTCAGGACCGGGGGGCGGCGGTCTCCGGGCGGACGGA
>JBFWIY010000348.1:1862-3875 GCA_050255855.1 Desulfovibrionaceae bacterium | reverse complement strand
GCCAGGGGGGCGAGCAGGGGCAGCACGTAGATGAACACCTTGCCCGAGAGCAGGGAGAGCAGCCCGAAGGCCGAGACCCAGGCGATCCACAGGAAGGCGCGCCCGGCGGCCGCGGGGTCGCGCCGCGTCCGGGAGGCCACGCCGCCCAGCCGGGCGAAGCGCCGCCAGGGCAGGCCGCCCAGGGCCGCGGTCCAGGGCAGGAAGGCCGCGGGCAGGGCCAGGAAATAGTACCAGGGGCCTTCCTTGTGGTGGAAGGTGTTGGTGGCGCGTTCGAAGATCTGCTGCACGAAGACCACGCGCAGGAACTCCCCGCCCTCGCGCGCCCAGGCTCCGATGAGCCAGGCCAGGAGCAGGGCCAGGCAGGCCAGCCAGCCCAGGCCCATGGCCCGGGTGGCCAGCCGCCGGGGCTGCCCGCGCCAGAGCCAGAAGATGGCCGCGGCGAGGATGGGGAAGACGAGCCCGAGCGGGCCCTTGATGAGGGTGGCCAGCCCGGCCAGGGCCAGGGCCGCCGTGGGCCAGCGCGTGGGCTCCGGGCTGCGGGCGTCCCGCGCCAGGCAGGCCCAGGAGGTGACGATGCAGGCGGCGAAGAGCAGGTCCATGCGCGAGTAGTGCAGCACGGCCACCACGAAGAGCGTGCTCAGGAGCACCAGGCCCGCGCCCAGGCCGGTCCCGCGGCCCAGGCCGCAGCCCCGGGCCAGGGCGTAGCCCGCCCAGACGAAGAGCAGGCCCGAGACCGCCGCGGCCACGAAGAAGTGGGCGTCGCCCCCGGCCGGGACGAGCTTGTCCATGAGGGCGATGAACCAGAAGTAGACCGGGGGCTTGTCCGGGTAGGGCTGGCCGTTGAGCTGGAGCACCAGCCAGCGCCCGGCCTGCACCACGCCCCGGTAGGCGTCGGCGTAGCGCACCTCGTCGGAATACCACAGGGAGCGCGAGTGCAGCAGGAAGGCGGTCTGCAGGGCCACGAGCACGGCCAGCACCGTCATGGGCAGGCGGGCCAGGCCGTCGTAGGTCCGGGCCAGGGCCCGGCCGATGGGGGCGGGAAGGGTGGTCACGGGATGCTCCTGCGGCCCGGTCGGGGGGCCAGGCGAAGGGTCAGCAGGCCGGTACAGCTGCCCAGCAGCCAGCCGGCCAGGACGTCGCTGGGGTGGTGCCAGCCGAGGTAGATGCGGGTGAAGGCGAGCAGGGCCAGGACCAGCCCCAGGGCCAGGGCGGCGCGGCCGCGGCCCCACCACAGGGCCAGGGCGCTCACCGCGCCCGTGGTCTCGGCGGTGTGGCCCGAGGGCATGGAATGGTATGCGCCGCGCAGGCTGAAGGGCGAGAGGCCGGGGTCCTCCGAGGGGCGGGCCCGGCCGATGGCGATCTTGAGCAGGTTCACGGCCAGGGCGGCCACCAGGATCTGGACCACGGCGAAGGTGAGCACGAAGCGCCGGGTGGCGGCGTCCCCCGAGCGCACGACCCGCCAGAGCAGGGCCAGCATGGGCAGGTACAGGAGCGGGGGGATCCAGTCCGTGGCCACGCGCAGGACCGCGGCGAAGTCCGGGTGGGCGGCGCGGTGCAGCTTGCAGGCCGCGGCCAGGGCGGTTTCGCCGCCCAGGCCCATCCAGAGCGCGGCCGTCAGCATGAGGGTGGGCGCGGAGGCCAGCAGCCAGGGCCCCAGGGGGGGCAGGGGGGCGGCGTCGGCCAGGCGGGTCCGCACGAGCTGCGACAGGGGCGTGAGGCGCATGCCGGGGTTATAGGGGCATTCCCCGGGGCATGCAACCGGCGTGGGGAGGCGGGCTCAGTCCGCCTCGCCGTCCGGGTGCGGCAGGTAGCGGCGCTTCACCTCGTCGGGCGCGTTCAGCTCCTCCAGGACCTGCTTCAGGGGGCGGCCCTCCTGCTTCCAGTACTTCCAGCGGTGGTCGGCGCAGGTGAAGGGGATCACCAGGGTGCCGCCGGCGTCGATGTAGGGCTGATCGTCCGGGCCGCCGCAGGCGGTGGGCGTGTGGGAATCGTCGGACATGGGAATCTCCTGGG
>JBFWIY010000348.1:0-1762 GCA_050255855.1 Desulfovibrionaceae bacterium | reverse complement strand
TTCCAGCGGTGGTCGGCGCAGGTGAAGGGGATCACCAGGGTGCCGCCGGCGTCGATGTAGGGCTGATCGTCCGGGCCGCCGCAGGCGGTGGGCGTGTGGGAATCGTCGGACATGGGAATCTCCTGGGAATGTCCCGGGGCCGGGTCAGGCGGCCCGTTCGGCCTGGGTGGCCCTGGCGGCCTCGGTGAGGGTGCGGTCCACTTGGCGCACCTTGCGGATGACCTCGCGCCGGATGCGCCGGTACTCGGCCAGGGCCCCGGGGCCGTAGTCCACCCGGGTCTTGGCCAGGCCGGCCATGTTCATGACCTCGTTGAACAGATAGGGCAGGTAGAGCGGGTCCTGCTTGATGTAGATGAGGGCCTGCTCCAGCACGGAGTGGATCTCTTCCTGGTGGCGGTCCGGCCGCTTGGCGAGCTTTTCCAGGCGCTTTTCCGCGCGCTTCAGGTCCTGGGTCCAGATGTGGCTGCGCGGCCGGAAGGTGAAGCTCTTGTGGAACTCGCGGCAGTGCTCCAGCCGGGTGACGAAGGCCTGCACCGTGCCGGGGGCCGAGCCGAGCAGGCCCTCGGCCCGGGCCTGGTCCAGGGTCACGGAGGGCGCGCCCTCGATGCCCAGGCCGCCGCCCCAGAGGTTGAAGATGGGGAAGGGCTGCTTGCGCAGGTCCGTCTCCAGCTCGCGCTTGGAGGCCAGGTACTGGTTGGAGGTGATGACCTCCTCGCCCTCGGGGTTGCGCAGGCGCTGGTGGATGCTCGGCCGGAACACGAAGCGGGCGCCGCCGTACATGTGGCCCTCGGCGTGGGTGCGCTCCTCGCGCCAGGCGAAGTCCTGGCCCACCAGGAGCATGCGCTCCACCCCGCACCAGCGCAGCAGGCGCACCAGGGTCAGGCTCACGTTGCCGCCCGCGTCCAGCACCAGGTCCGTGTCCTTCATGGTGAAGGTGGCCAGGCCGCCCAGGGTCCACAGGGGGACCGTGCGGCCGGGGTAGCGGGCCACCACCTCGGGGTTGACCTTGGTGGAGTAGACGAGCGGCACGTCCTTGGCGCGCTCCATGTCCAGGTGCTCGTAGACGCGCAGCATGGCGGCGTTGAAGTCCAGGGCCAGGCAGAAATGCGGGGTGATCCCCAGGCGCTGCAGGGCGGGCAGGGTCTGGAGGCTGGTGGCGTACAGGGCGTAGCCCGGGTCGGCCCGGAGCGCCGGGGCGAAGTCGGCCAGGGACGGGCCCGCGCCCAGGATCACGGCGGAGAGGCCCGCGCCGCTGCCCTGGAGGTTCTTGAGGCTCCCCTCGCCCAGGGCCCGGCGGAAGTTGCCCAGCTCGTTGCCCACCATGGTGTCCTGGCGGTGGCGCAGGGTGCCCATCTCCACGGAGTAGCTCTCCATGCGGGCGCGGACGCGCTGGGTCCAGCGGGCGTAGGCCGGGCCCATCTGGGTGGAGGGCATGTCCGTGCGCACGTGGATGCGGCCGTAGAGGAACTGGAGGTCCATGTTCTGCACCACCGCGGCCAGGTAGTCCTCGTCCGGGGGCAGGAAGTGGAGCTGGCGGCGCTCCAGGAAGGGGCGGTAGTCGGTCTGGCCCAGGCAGGCCAGCAGCAGGGTGGGGTCGGGCTCGATGACCAGCACCTTGTGGCTCTCGGGCAGGTGGGTGAGCAGGTGGTTCAGGCCGTAGCCCAGGTTCACGCCGATGAGCACCGTGGCGCTGACCTCCACCTTGTCCTCGGGGATCCACTGCCGGTAGGAGAAGCCCGGGGGCAGCTTGGCGAACAGGGTG
>JBFWIY010000347.1:0-3894 GCA_050255855.1 Desulfovibrionaceae bacterium | reverse complement strand
TTCCCCTGGCTGGGCCTGGGCATCTGGGCCTACTGGTGGGCCATAAGCGCCAACGTCCTTGTCCTGGCCTGGGTGGCGTGGCGGCGGTTCCGGGCCGGACGCTGGCGCACCCTCTCGGTCATCGAGCGCGCCGGGTCCGAGGCCCCCGGTCCCGACGGCCCGGCGGTCCGAGCCTGACGATCTCGCGATGATCGCCCGGAACCCGCGCCGGGCCTGTGATCACGGTGGGAATCAGATCTCGGCCGAGTCCGCGGCGTCGGCCTTGAGCCGGTCCAGCTCGGCGCGCCAGTCCGGCCCGAGCCGGGCCGCGAGGTAGCGGTCCTCGGCCGCGGCGGCCCGGGCCAGGAAGCCCTCCACCCGCCGCGCCGTGGTGTGGTATGCGTGGCGGATCACCACCCCGTGGTCCACCACCACGGCCCAGCCCGCCCGGTCCGCCGCGAGGCTGGTCCAGACGTCCACGCCGTAGCCATAGGGATTCTCCCCCACGTCCACCCCGCCCAGCTCCCGCAGGCAGGCCAGGTCGAAGCAGGGCGCGATGCCGTCCACGCAGCGCACCCGGCGGTATTGCAGGCCCTCGTCGGCCACCATCTGCGGGTGGTAGGGGTTGGCCCGGGCCGCCGGGGACCACACCCCCACCCGGCCCTCCCGGGCCGCGATGCGCGCCAGGCGGGCCTCCGCCCGGGCCAGGAGCGGGCCGCCGGTGTCGAAGCGGATGTCGTTGTTCAGGAACCAGAGGTGGGTGTGGCTCGCGGCCAGCTCCCGGGCCGTCCAGGCCAGGGCCCCGGCCCAGTAGCCGTTGGCCTCGGCCCGTCGCCACAGGTTCGGCCCGGTCCAGGGCTGCGGGGCGTGGTTGTCCAGCACCAGGACGTCCGCGCCCCGGTCCGGGTCCGCGGCCAGGAGCTGGCGGCGCACCCGGTCCGTGAGCCCCGGGTCCCCGTAGTGCAGGATCACCGCGGCCAGGTGCGGCGCGTGATCGGGGCGATGATCGCCCGAGCGGTCGGATCGGGTCGGGTCGGACATGGGACTCCCGGCGCGGCGTTCCCCGGCGGTTCGGCCCTGCGCGCGGGCGCATGCGCACCGGCGCGTCCGGTCCGCCGCGGCGCCCTCGGCGCGCTGGTCAAGGCCGCGCAATGTTGCTAGGTTGCCGCTAGGTTCGTGGCGTGAAAACCGGGCCGTGTCAACCGTGGCGCCCGCGCCCGCGCGGCGGCCCCTGCCCCGGAGCATCCATGCCCTTCGACTACCGGACCCTGGACCCGGCCCTGCGCGACAAGCTGCTCACCGGGTGCGCGGGCAAACTGCACCTGGCCTCCATGGCCCGCGACGCCCTGGCCCTGGCCGGGGCCTGCGCCGCCCGCGGGGAACAGCCCCGGGCCGCGTTCTACGCCGTGCTGGGCGGAGACCTGCTCCTGGCCGCCTGGGAGGAGGAGCCCCTGAGCGGCGTGCTGGCCCAGCCCCTGCGCACCGTGCTGGCCGGCAACCCCCACCTGCCCGGGGCCTTTTTCGACGCCCTGGCCTGGCTGGAGGGCCACTTCACCCCGGACCCCGCGGTGCAGCGCCTGCTGGACGCCGGGCGCGTCCCGGCCGCCCTGGAGGCCCTGCGCGCCGGGCTGGCCCGGACCCCGGACAACGCCTTTCATGTCCAGAAGCTCCTGGAGCTCTGCCCGGTGGAAGGGGACCCGGACGAGGCCCGCGCCGCCCTGGCCGCCTTTCCGGCCGGACCGGCCGAGCCCTTCCGGCGCATCGCCCAGGCCGACCTGGAGCTGGCGTGCGGCCGCCCGGACGCGGCCGAGCCCCACTACCTGGCCGCCCTGGAGACCTGCCCCCTGCCCGGGGTCCACGCCCGGCTCGGCCTGTGCCGACACCGCCAGGGCCGCCCGCGCGAGGCCCGCACCCTGTGGACCGCCGTGCTCCAGCGCCGCCCCTGGCATGTGAACCTGCTGCTGCGCCTGCACGACGAGCTCTCCGGCGCGGCCAACGCCGCCGCCCCCCTGCCGGGCGGGCTGGAGATCCTGCTCTATACCCACAACAAGGCCGACGACCTGGCCCGCGCCCTGGACGCCCTGGAGGCCGCCGGGCTGGACGGCTGCCGCGTCACCGTGCTGGACAACGACTCCGGCGACGGCACCGCGGAGCTGCTGCGCCGCACGGCCGACCGCCTGGGCGCGGAGCGCCTGCGCACCATCACCGCCCCGGTGAACGTGGGCGCTCCGGCCGCGCGCAACTGGCTCGTGCGCGCCCTGCGTAACGACGCCCCCCGGCCCTTCGCCGCCTTTCTGGACGACGACGCCCTGGTGCCCGGGGACTGGCGCGAACGCTTCGGCGCGGCCGTGGCCGCCGCCCCGGCCGCCGCGGTCTGGGGCTGCAAGGTGGTGGACGCCGCCCGGCCCTGGATCGTCCAGAACCCGGACCTGCACCTGCGTCCGGAATACACCGCGGACACCGCCGCGGCCCGTCTTTCCGTCAATTCCCTGACGACGGACCTGCACCACCAGGGCCTGGACTTCGGCCAGTTCGACTATTTGCGGCCCTGCGTCTCCGTCACCGGCTGCTGCCACCTCTTCCGCACCGAGACCCTGCTCGCCGGGGGCGGGTTCGACATCGCCTTCAGCCCCACCCAGTTCGACGACCTGGACCACGACCTGCGCCTGGGCCGGGCCGGGGGCTGGGCCTGCTACCAGGGCCACCTCACCGTGCGCCACCTCAAGAACACCGGCCAGGCCGCCCGGCGCGGCGGCGTGGCCGCGGGCAACGCCCTGGGCAACCACCTCAAGCTCCAGGCCCGCCACGCCCCGGCGGACATGGCCGCCCTGCGCCGCGTGGACCTGGAGCGCTGTCTGGCCGACCTCTCGGCCAAGGCCGCCCGCGTCAACCGCCTCACCGGACACGACGAGGCCCCGGAGAGCGACGTCTCCAACTAACCCCAACGAACGCGGTCCGGCATGTTCCTCAACCTCAAGATCGCCCTCAAGTCCCTGGCCGTCCACAAGGTCCGGACCATCCTGGCCATGCTGGGCATCTTCCTCGGGGCCCTGGCCTTCACCGGCGTGCAGCACGTCTCCAGGATCATGGTGCGCAGCGCCGAGATGGAAGTGGAAAAGATGGGCCCCAACCTCTTCGCCGTGGTCTCGGGCCAGGTCCGCTTCCGCCGCTCCGGCGGCATCCGCTTCACCGGGAGCTCGCGCACCTTCTCCGTGTCCGACGGCCGCGCCCTGGCCGAACAGGTCCCCTCCGTGCTCGACTACACCCCCATCACCAGCGTCACCGGCACCGTGCGCGCCGGGGCCCAGGCCACCAGCGCCAACATCATCGGCTGCTGGCCCAGCTACCAGGACATCCGCAGCTTCCACCCGGCCCAAGGCCGCTTCTTCACCGACGCCGAGGTGCGCGACGCCGCCCGCGTCTGCGTCCTGGGCAGCGAAATCGCCGCCCGCCTCTTCGGCGACGCCGCCCAGGCCATCGGCCAGAACATCTTCTACTACCGCGCCAGCTTCCGCGTCCTCGGCGTCATGGAGTCCAAGGGCACCGACCTCTCCGGCGTCAACCAGGACGAACAGCTCTTCATGCCGCTGTCCACCTACATGCGCCGCGCCGCCAACCAGGACTGGGTCCTCGGCGTCTACCTCCACCTGGCCGACGGCGCGGACATGAACGCGGTCAAGGACGCCGTCCGCTCCGTGCTCCGCCGCCGACACCACATCCGACAGGGCAAGGCCGACGACTTCTCCCTGCTCGAACCCAAAGAGACCATCGAACTCCAACGCCAGGCCCTGGACCTCATGTGGACCCTGGGCGTCATCTCCTCCACCATCTCCTTCGCCGTGGGCGGACTGGGCATCCTCTCCATCATGGTCCTCATGGTCCGCACCCGACGCCTGGAAATCGGCATCCGCCGCG
>JBFWIY010000346.1:0-3916 GCA_050255855.1 Desulfovibrionaceae bacterium | reverse complement strand
GCGGAAACCGCAACGCCAAATGGGGGGTCCGGGGGGGCCCCTGCCCCCCCGGCCGCCGGAGGCGTTCTTTGCCTGGCCCCAGCCCTTGCCCTCGCCCTGTCGGCGAGGGTAGGGGTAGGGGTGGCGGCGCGCGGCGTTTTGGGCCGGGGCGGCGCGAAAGGAGGTTGACGCCATGCGGACGACGGGGAGCGCGCCGGCGCGCACCGGGACCTGCGGGGTCTGCGGCAAGACGGTGAATGCGGACGTGGCGGTGGCGCTGGAGAACCTGGCCCCGGGGGTGCAGGAGATCGCGCGGGCGGAGCGGCCCGGTCTGGGGCCGGAGGCGCTTATCTGTCCGGCGGATCTGCGGCGTTTCCGGTCGCACTACATCGCCGGGTTGCTGGAGACCGAGTCGGGCGAGCTGGGCGAGATGGAGCGCATGGTGCTGCGCAGCATGGAGGAGCGGGACCTGCTCTCCGTGAACCTGCACGAGGCCGGGGAGGAGGACGACCGCACCCGGGGCGAGCGCTGGGCGGACCGGCTGGCGTCCTTTGGCGGGAGCTGGCGGTTCATCATCATTTTTTCCACGGTGTTGGCGGTGTGGATCGCCATCAAC
The DNA here is from genome assembly GCA_050255855.1 of Desulfovibrionaceae bacterium. Classification (GTDB taxonomy): domain Bacteria; phylum Desulfobacterota; class Desulfovibrionia; order Desulfovibrionales; family Desulfovibrionaceae. Next base: position 3,321 of record JBFWIY010000346.1, on the reverse strand, counting down.
GTGTCCCAGCTGCTGGTCCGGCCCTTTGACCCGTTTCCCTTCATCCTGCTCAACCTGGTGCTCTCCTGCCTGGCGGCGGTGCAGGCCCCGGTCATCATGATGAGCCAGAACCGGCAGGAGGCCAAGGACCGGCAGCGGGCCGAGAACGACTACCTCATCAACCTCAAGGCCGAGCTGGAGGTGCGGCGGCTCGGGGAGAAGATGGACCACCTGATCCTGCGCCAGTGGCGGCGGCTCATGGAGATCCAGGGGGTGCAGGTGCGGCTGCTTCAGGAGGCCCTGGACGCCCTTGGCGAGCCGGAGCTGGGGGACGAGGCGTCGGACGCGGACGTGGCCTGCCCTGCGGCCGGGGGCGAGACGCCGATCGCCGGGGACGCGGAGGCCGCCGGGGCGGGCAAGGACCCGGAGGGGCCGGACCGGGCGGACTGAGTCCGGGCCGGGGTCAGGCCTCGGGGTAGCGCAGCTCCAGGCCGAGGATGCATTCGTCGCCCTCGCGGCTGAAGAAGCGCTGGGCCAGGATGCAGTGGCGCTGCTTGGTGCAGGGGGACACGAAGGGCGGGGTGCAGAATTTCTCGAACCCGGTCTTGAGGTGCAGGAAGTAGTCGCGGAAGGAGTGGTCGCCGCAGGGCGGGGCGTCGGTGCGGACGGCGGCGCTGCTGCCGCGGGCGATCTCCTGGCCGTTGTCGTCCAGGACGAAGACGGCCTGGGCCTCGTCCATGGCGCGGGTTACGGCCTTGGTCAGGGCGGCGAAGTCCTCGCGCCCGGCCCCGCTGAACTTGTAGGCCAGCTTGGCCGCGGCCTTGTTCAGGACCTCGAAGGCCTGGCGTTTGGCCTTGATGCCCGCGGTCTGGCGTTCGCGGTAGTGGGTGTGCAGCTCCACGATCTTGCGCCGGAAGATGTCCAGGGCATCGCCCTCCTCGCCCCCGGACTTGGTGAAGAAGAAGCCCTGCTGGAGCACCACCCCGGCGTCCAGCAGCAGGAAGGCCTCGTCCTCGCCCTCCACGCCCTTGCCCACCACCCGGCAGCCGGTGCGCTCCGTGGCCTCGCGCAGGGCCTCCAGGAGCTTGATGCGCAGGGTGCGGTCCTGGGTGAGGGCGGGGTCGGGCCGGGCCAGCTTCAGATAGTCGGGCCGGAGGCGGATCATGGCCTCCTGGGTGACCGGGGAGATGCCGCCGTCGTCGATGGAGAAGCGGTAGCCGTGCTTCTGGTAGAGCTCGGCCAGGGTCCAGGGCAGGCCGCAGGAGAGCTGGCGCTGGGGCAGCTCCAGGACCACGCGCTGGGGCGGCAGCCCGGCCCGGTGGACCTGCTCGTGGAGCAGCTCGGCCCGCAGCTTGCTGGAGGTGAGGGCCTTGGCGTTGATGTTGAGGAAGAGCAGGACGTCCTGGTGTTTCTTGGCGATGTCCTGGAAGCGCTCCAGGACGTTTTCGCGGCAGATGCGGTCGATCTCCAGCTGGAGGTCCAGGTCCAGGGCGTCGTCGAACAGCACGTCCGGCTTGACCATGCCGGCGCCGTTGCCCCCGCCGCGGGTATAGGCTTCGAAGCCGATGATGGTCCGTCGCTCCACGGAGACCACCGGCTGAAAAAAGACCAAGACTTGGCGGCTGTCCAGAACCGCCTGCAACCCCTCATGCATGGTGGATTCGCCCCTCAACGAATGTCCGAAGGAATTTCGGAAAAACTACGCGCAGGGCGGGAAAAAGTCCATGAGGATTCCCTTTCGGGGCGGGGCGGGGTTCAATATCCCGGGGCGGCGAGGGCGCGGCGGGCGAAAGTGACCAGCAGGTCCTCCAACTCACTGAGGTGCATGGGGGAATAGAGCCGCATGCGCACGCTGCCCCAGAGCAGGGAGAGCAGCAGGTAGGTCCCGGACTCCACGCCCATGGCGGCGATGGTGCCGTCGCGCAGCCCCAGGGTCACGGCGAAGCGCAGCTGGTCCATCATCTTGTCGTGGATGCGCTGCATCTCCACGCGGCAGGGGTCGCCGATGCCGGGCATGCGCATGGGGTTGTTGCGGTGCACGCAGTCGAAGTCCACCTCGTTGTCCTCGTAGAAGCGGCAGAAGGCGGTGAGCAGGCGCAGCACGGTCTCCAGCCCGGACTCCTCCGGGATGAATCGGTAGTTCTCCTCCAGATAGCGGAAGAAGCGTTCGCGCACCGAGCAGAAGATCTCGATGAGCAGCGATTCCTTGTTGGCGAAGTGGCGGAACAGGCCGCCCTCGGAGATGCCCGCCTCGGCGGCCACCTCGGCCATGGGCGTGGCGTCGTACCCCTTGGCGGCGAAGAGCCGCGTGGCGGCGACCATGATGCTCTGACGGCGAAGGCGCAAGTCGGACCTCCCGGGTCGGCGTGACGGGAACCAGCATAAAAAATAAGAGACATCTTTCAAAGAAAGTGTTCACTCTCTTTTCCGAAAGCGCAAGCTCTCGATTTCTAAGCGCAGCCGTCGCCGACACCGGAGCGGCAACTCCAGTCGGCACGTTGTCCTGGGCATGGGGCCCGGGTCGACGGACGGCCCAACCGGATCCCGGATACGGGTTGGAGTAACGGTATGAAATATTTGCTGCCGATCGCCATTTTGGCCGTGGTTGCCTGTATCGTTCTTGTCGTCCTGAAGCGAAGCAAGGGCTAACACGCCGGGTCCATCCCGGCCTTGGGCCGCGTCCGGGGGTGCCGCTCCGGGCGCGGCCCAAGTTGTTTTTCCCCCCTCCCATCTCCCCTCCCCCTTCTCCCCTTCCTCCGGCCCCTCCCCGGCTCCGGCCCGCTCCGCTCCGCCTCTTCCGGTTCCGCCCTTCCCGGCCGCACGCTTTCGATAGGCGTCGATCACAAGGTTATAGTTTGAAGATAAATAAAAAATACGCAATCGATAAGCTATCGACTGCGTACCGCTTGCCCCGACCCGACAACCAAAATCCGCCCCCCGATTCCCCCGCGCTCCGGCCTCCGCCCCGCCCCCTCAGGCCCCCTGGCGGCGGTTCAGCTCCTCCCGGAGCAGGGACTCGGCCTGCACCGGATTCAACGTCTTGCCCGTCCAGAGCTCGAACTGCGCCAGACCCTGATGCAGGAACATGGACAGCCCAGAAATCACCGTGCACCCGCTCAGCCGCGCGTCCGTCAAAAACCGCGTCTGCAACGGGTTGTACACCAGGTCGAACACCACCGTGCGCGCCGGAAACACCGCCAGGGGCCAGGGCGACAAATGCATGTACTCCCCGGCCATGCCCAAGGGCGTGGCGTTGATGATGAGATCCGCCTTGTGATGGCTGCGCTCCGCCCAGTCGATGACCGCAATGTCCAGGTCCACGGCCAGCAGATTGGCCTTGCC
>JBFWIY010000345.1:0-3917 GCA_050255855.1 Desulfovibrionaceae bacterium | reverse complement strand
GGGCCGGGCCGCCGTTTGCGCCTTGCCATCGGGTTTTTTGACGGTATCCGGGCGGCCACGCGTCGGGGGAGGGCGTGGGGCGGCGAGGGGAGCGGGCCGGGCGCGGGGGAGGAGGTGACCGGCGCTGCGGGCTGTCGCCCGGGCGCTTGGGGGATCGGGGGAGGAAGGGAGGGAGGTAGGGGGCGAGACGGGGATTGGCGCTGCGGGCTTGCGCCCGGGCGCTTGGGGGGAGATGGGGAAGGTTGGGGGGGCCGCCGGAATGAGCCCTCTGGGGTGGGGAGGGGGGTGAGGGGAACTCGCTTCGGACCGCCCCGCCGGGGTTACAGGAGGGAGCCCTGCCGCTGGGTCGTTCGGCCCCGCGGGCCGGAGGGGGCCTCGCGCGCGGCTTCGGGCACCGGCGGGAGGGCCTGCGCGGGCAGCAGCGGACCCGCCAGTACGGCATCCAGCAGACCGGCCTGCTCCGGATAGATGTCCACCGTGTCCTGGAGGACCCAGAGCAGCTGCAACAGGTCCGTGGTGCAGGCCGCGCTCCAGCTGGAGGGGCGAATGGCGTCCAGTGGGGAGGATCTTCGTCCCGCCCCGGAGCGCATGCGATACTTCAGCCAGGATTGGAGCACCTTGCGGCCGGAGACCTCGAAGTCCCAGACCGCGCTGGAGACCGGGGCGAATCGGCCCTCGCCCACCCGCAGGGTTTGGGTGGCCGCGTCATGGTCAAAGGTCTCGGGATACCCCTCGGCCGTGCCCGGTATGGCCGTCAGGCATTTGGCCGCGCCCGGGGGAATGCGCCCCGGCTGCATGCCCTCGGGCGTCAGGCGCTCGCCGTAGCTGTGCAGCCACAACAGGCGGCGGCCCAGCCCGGCCACCCGCTGGAAAAGGCCGGCGTCGGCCGTGAGCGGCGCCCGGAGCTCCATGTCCGTCAGCTCCTCGTAGAAGCGGTCCGTGTACCCCGGGTGCGCCAGGATGCCGTAGAGATAGGCGGCCATATCCTCGGCCGTGACGGGCCGCCCGTAGATCCGCCCCAGCAATTCCAGCAGGCCGGGACAAAGGTTGGGATGCTCACAGGCCGGGTCCCGGTACAGCGGCAGGATGTCCTTGCCGCCGCGTCCGTTGAAATAATGTCGAGCAGGTATCGCGGAGGAAATGGTCAACGCCGGGCCTTGGTCTAAGGGCTCTGTGGACAAGCTAGCGAAGTATATTTGGCGGGGGCTATGGGAAAGCCATAGGGGCGGGCGGAGGTAGTCGCCAACGCGGTTATCCGCGATGGCAAGCTGCCGGTCAAAGGACCGGAATCCATATGCGTCGAGGGTTGGACAGGGGGTTTCCGGGGGAAGGGACTGGAGGACTGGAAGTTCGGTAGAATTCCGGATGGACCGCACCTGGGTGTCGATTTTTCGGTCGCGGGTTTCCTTGAAGGCCGTTGCCCTGGATGGGCTGCAAAGCAGGGCCTCCCAGCGCTTTCGCAGCGTGGCCTCATCAAAGGAGATGGGCCAGGTCCGCTTGAACTCCACGCCGGAATGCTGCCAGGGCATCAGGTCCGTGAGCAGCGGCCAGGCGTAGAACACCCCCTGCCCCAAGGGCACGAACCGGGCGGACCACTCCGAGGGGCAGTCCTCCCAGGTCAGGCTGCCGAAGTCCCGGATGGCCGCCAGCCGCGCGTATTTCTCCTCCCGGCCGCCCTCGATCCGGCAGTAGTGGACCGCCGCCGGGGTCGACGGCGACTCCGTCCCGTAGCGGACCGCCACGGCGATGGCCACCGGGGTCTGGATGGCGAAGACGTTTTCGTCCCGGCGGGTTCCCCGGCCCTCGCCGCCCAGGTCGATGATCCACAGCTCGTCGCACATGCGGCGCAGGGTTTCGCGCATGCCCGCAAAGGCCGGGCCGTGAAGATAGGACGAGGCCGTGATGAAGGAGACCACCCCCGGCCCCTGGGACGTGTCGCATTCGAACACCTTCCACAGGGCCCAGCGCCAGAAATAGACGTAAAAGTTGTACAGATTCTTCAGGTGAATGCTCTTCCCGGCCTCCCGCACCGGGGCCACGAAGCTTTCGAGGATGGCCCGTTCGGGCACGTATCGGCCGTTTTCATCCTCGTCCCCCCAGCGGACCCAACCCCCGGTCTCCTTCTTGCTGGCCGTCTGCGCGGTCTTGTGCCGGTCGTATGGGGGGTTGCCGATGCAGATGAGCACCGGCTTGGCGGCCTTCACCGCCAGGGCCTTTTCGTGCTGCTGGGAGAGCTCCCGATAGAGGAGCGCAGGGAACTGCGGCGTGATGTTGGGCGACTCCAGCGTGTCGGTGAGATACACGTGGGCCCCCCCGTCCGGAAGCGTCGCGCCCCGCTCGGACAGATCGTTTTCGAGCCGAAGCTGCGCCACCGCATAGGGGCCCACCAGGATTTCGAATCCGTGGAGTTGCTGCGCCAGGGCGCTGGCGACCCCGGGCGTCGCGCCGGGACCCTGCTCGGCCTCGGTCCGCTCCAGCACGTGGCGGATGATGCCCAGGAGATAGGTGCCGGTTCCCACGGCCGGATCAAGGGTCAGTACGCCTTCCGAGGCGAAGCCCTCCGGCTTGCCCAGCCGGTCCGTCAGCAGCCGGTCCACCAGCCGCACCTGGGCCTGGACCACCTCCACCGGGGTATAGTACGCCCCGACGTCCTTGCGCAGTTCCGGATCGTAGGCGGCGAGGAAGTGCTCGTAGAAATAGAGCCAGGGATCGCGGCCCCGCGTTTCCCGCCAATTTTCGGGAGAGACCTTGGACAGCACCCGGCGGAGGAGACGGACGGAGGTGGGAAGCTCGCCGGAGGGCAGGGATATGGTCAGGACCTGAAGGGCCTTGGAGAGCAGCGCATGGTCCGCGGCCAGGGACTGGACGGCCTGGTCCACGTCGGCGATTTCCGAGCCCTGCACCCGGGCCAGAAGCAGGGCGAAGGTGACGGTCTGCGCGTAGGCGTCGGCAAAGGTGTCGTCGTTCACCCACGCGAACAGGGCGGCGCGCCATTCCTTGGCCAGCTGGACAAGGGGGGACGCCTCGTCCTGCATGGCGTCCTTGACCTCGTCCCGGAGCAGGCGGCAGAGCGGGGCCAGCATGTCCGCCAGCTGGGAAGGATTGCGGGGGACGATGGGATCCCAGGAAAAGAAGGCCCGCAGCAGCTGTTCGAGATCCACGGCGTCGGCTTCCGTGGCCGCCTGCGCCCCGTCCCGCTCCACGCGGCCGGACAGCGCCCGCAGGCTCCCCTCACCCCCGTCCTGGAACAGACACCACTCGTTGCCGTCCGTATAGAGGATGTTGGGGAAATTCCGGAACCGCTCCCATTGGGCCTTGTCGTGGCGCGTGCGGAAGCGGCGTGGATCAGCGCCCTTGCCGGGTTGCTTGACCTCGACGTAGCCGCACAACGCGCCGTTGCACCGCACTGCGAAATCGGGGCGGCCCATGTTTTCCACGTGCACTTCCCCGAGCACCTGCACCTGAATGCCCAGCGCCTTGCCGGCTTCCTGGAAAAAGGTGTCCAGGGGGTTTCGGAGATGGTCTTCCGGTTCGCCCGTGTTGGCGCGCAGCTTGTCGGCGGCCGAGGCGGCGAACCGCTGGAGGGCGGAGAGGATGGCGGTGGGCACGATGGCGGCTCCTTCGTTTCAACTTCCCGGAGTGGTACATGTTTTGGGGAGGAAGACAAGGGGCTGGCGGTGTGTCGGCGTCCACTGCCCGGCGTCGGCCCCTGACCGCTCGGCGAGGTTGGGCGGTGTGTTCCGGGTCGGGGAAATCTGGGGAAATCGTGGAATGGTGCGGGTCAGGGGGCTTTTCTCTGGACATTTTTTAGATTATCGGGGAAAGTGCATTGCCCGCAGGCCGTTACGGCGGCGGGCCCGGAGCCCCCGGCCGGGGCTCACGGTGCGCGCCCGGTCTCGGCCGCTTCGGCCCCGTCC
>JBFWIY010000344.1:0-3922 GCA_050255855.1 Desulfovibrionaceae bacterium | reverse complement strand
GGTCTGAGCCCGGGCCCCTCGCCCCCTCGTCCCTCTTCGCCCCCCCCGTCCCCCCGCCCCCCCCGGTCCCGCGTGGTTTGCCTCGGCCGGTTTTTCTGCTAGCTTCCGGCCCCATGAGTGCGTTTCTGCGACCGGGCGCGAGTATGCGCTCCCTCTTCGCCATCCGCGGGGCCTCCACGGGCGAGCGGCTGCTGCGCAGCCTGGCCCTGGTGGTGGTCATCTCCATCGTGGCCTGGGCCTTCTGGTACAACAACGCCCAGGTGGTGCAGCGCATCAACCGCGGCCGGGACTATTGGGACGAGACCAAGACCCTGGGGGGCGAGGACCGGCAGTTCGTGCGCGAGGTGCAGCAGGCCCTGAAGCAGCGCTTCGGCCTGGAGCTGGTGGTGCACGTGCGCGCCGGGGGCATCGACCTGCCCAAGTCCGGGGACGACGTCCTGTTCCTGGGCCTGTCGCCCTCGCGCCGGGAGGTGGCGGTGCGCCTGCCCGCCGCCCTGGACGACGACGCGGGCCGCGCCCTGGCCGACCGGCTGCGCACCGAACAGTTCGCGGACCAGTGGGACCACTGGCCCCAGGCCCTGCGCACCGCCCTGGTCATGATCTGGGACCACGTGAACCACACCCGGACGGACAGCGGCGAGGGCGCGCGCGCCTCGCAGTACGTGCTGGACGAGACCGGGCGGCTCGCCGCCGAGGACCTGGCCTGGCTGGACGCCTACGGCCGGGACCTGGAGCGGCAGCTCGGCCAGCGGCTCATGGTGCGGGTCTACCAGGGGCCCGTGCAGGTCCCCGGCCTGGACGCCACCACCCTGTTCGTGGGGCTCTCCCCGGCCCGGGGCGAGGCCTTCGTGCGCCTGCCCCTGGCCCTGCGCGCCGCCCTGGGGCCCGAGGGCGAGGCCCGGCTGCGCGACGATGCCCTGCGCCCGGCCTTGACGGCCGACTGGCCCGGGGCCCTCCGGCGCGGCCTGGGCGAGGTCTTCGCCCGGGCCACGGGCGGCGCGGCCCCGGCCATCCCCGAAACCCCGGCCATCCCCGAAACCCCGGCCATCCCCGAAACCCCGGCCATCCCCGAAACCCCGGCCATCCCCGAAACCCCGGCCATCCCCGAAACCCCGGCCGCCCCCGAATCTCCCGCCACTCCCGACGCCCCGGCCGCCCCGGCCGCGCCCGGCGCATCTCAACAGCCAACCCAGTGAACAAGGACGACCAGATGACGGAATCGGATTTTCTTCGGCCGGGCGACGCCAACGGCCGCGTGCAGCTCTTTACCGACGGCTCCTGCCTGGGCAATCCCGGCCCGGGCGGCTGGGCCGCGGTGCTCCGCCTGGGCGAGCGCACCAAGGAGCTCTCCGGCGGCATGGCCGGGACCACCAACAACCGCATGGAGCTCATGGCGGTGATCCAGGGCCTCTCGGCCCTGACGCGGCCCTGCCCCGTGGACATCCACACCGACTCCCAATACGTGAAGAACGCCTTCACCCAGCACTGGATCCGCAACTGGCAGCGCAACGGCTGGCAGACCGCGGCCAAGAAGCCGGTGAAGAACCAGGACCTCTGGCAGCGGCTCATCGCCCTCATCACCCCCCTGGACGTGCAGTGGCATTGGGTGCGCGGCCATTCCGGCCACCCGGAGAACGAGCGCTGCGACGAGCTGGCCCGCACGGCGGCGTCCGGCCGCAACCTGCCCCGGGACCCCGGGGTCTGAGCCCCGCGTCCCCGAAAGCGCGACGGGCCCGGGCGGATGCATTCCGCCCGGGCCCGTCGGCGTTTCGGCCGCGCCGCGCAGGGGAGGTCAGCGGGCCGCGGCCTTGCGGTCGCGCTCGGCGCGCAGGCAGTACAGGCCGTGGCCGCTCACGGCGGTGCGGAAGCAGAGGTTGTCGGACACGCACTCGGCCGGGCGCAGGTCGCCCTCGGCCCAGCGCCGCACCAGCCCGGGCTCGCGGATGAAGGGCCGGGACATGGAGATGAAGTCGCACAGCCCCTCGGCCAGCAGGGCCTCGGCGGTCTGAAGGCGGCGGATGCCGCCCACCAGGATCAGCGGCATGGCGCGCTCGGCCTTGTAGCGCCGGGCGCTCTCCCGGAACCAGGCCTCGCTCTCGCCCGCAAAGGTCCCGGCCCGGATGGGCCCCTGGTCGCCGGAGACCATGGTGCCGCCGCTCATCTCCAGGGCGTCCAGACCCTGGTTCTCCAGCCGCCGGGCCAGCAGGAGCATCTCGTCTTCGGTGAACCCGTCGGGCAGAAAGTCCTGGCAGTTGAGCTTCATGAGCATGGGGTAGCCCTCGCCCACCGCGTCGCGCACGGCCTGGACCACCTCCAGCAGCAGCCGGGCGCGCTGCTCCAGGGGGCCGCCGTACTCGTCCTCGCGCCGGTTCCAGTGGGGGGAGAGGAACTGGCTCAGCAGGTAGCCGTGGGCGGCGTGGATCTGCACCCCGTCGAACCCGGCCTCCATGGCGCGCAGGGCGGCCCGGCCGTAGGCCGCGGGCAGGGCCCGCACCTCGTCCAGGGTCATGGCCCGGCACTGGGGCGCGCCGTCGGGCGTCTCCAGGGCCGAGGGGCCCACCACCTCGCTGCCCGAGGCCTCGGCCGAGGCGTAGGCCCCGCCGTGGGCCAGCTGCGCCAGCACCCGGCCGCCCTCGGCGTGCACCGCGTCGGCCACGCGGCGCAGCCCCGGGACCAGCTCGTCGGCGTGGATGGCCAGCTGCCGGGGCCGCACCTGGCCTTCGAGGGTCACGAAGGCGTGGCCGGTGACGATGCAGCCCACCTGGCCGCGGGCCAGTTTGGCGAGAAAGGCGCAGTACTCCGAGGACACCTGGCCGTCGGCATGGGCCAGGCCCTCGAAGGTGGCCGAGCGGAAAAAGCGGTTGCGGAGCTGCAGCCCCTGGATGGCGGCGGGCTCCAGGGACCGGAACGTCGGGCCGGATGCGGACGGGCTCATGGGGGGACCTCCGGGGGCTGGCGGCCGGACCCGGCCGCCCGGGGACGGGGCGGCGGACCCGGCGGCCTCCGTGGACCCTAGCGCCCCGGGTGGCGATGCGCAACCGGGAAGGACGGCCGGGCGCAGTCCGCGGGCCTCAACCTTCGGCCAGGGCCAGGCGCTCCATGATGACCGTGGACACGGCCATGCCCTCCTTGGTGAGGGAGAGGCGGCCGTCCTTGATGCGGATGAGGCGGTTCTGGTGCAGGGCCTGGATGAGCCCGGCGTGGGTCTTCATCAGGTCGAACCCGGCGCGCCGCCGGTGCTCCCGGAGGTCCAGCCCGCGCGTGGTGCGCAGGGAGAGCATGACCAGCTCCTCCAGCCGGGTCTTGGCGTCCAGGACCTCGGGCAGCTCCGCCAGGGCGCCGCCGCGCACGGCCGCGTCGTACTCGTCCAGGAACCGGGGGTTGGCGTAGCGCCGGTCCCCCAGGGTGGACACGGCCGAGGGCCCCAGGCCCAGGTAGTCCCGCTGCTCCCAGTAGCCCTGGTTGTGGCGGCTCGTGTAGCCCATGCGCGCGAAGTTGGAGATCTCGTACTGGAGCCAGCCCTGGGCCTCCAGGTACTCGGCCCCGTACACGAACATGCGCGCCTGCTCCTGCTCCGGGGGCAGCTCCAGCCCCCCGGCCACGTCCGCGGCCAGCGGGGTGCCGGGCTCCACGGTGAGGCCGTAGCAGGACAGGTGCTCCGGGCCCATCTCCTTGACCCGCTTGAGCTGCTCCAGCCACTGCTTCGAGGTCTGGCCGGGCAGGCCCCAGATGAAGTCCAGCGAGATGTTGGCGAACCCGGCCTTGCGCGCCAGGAAGTAGGACTCCACGGCCTGGGCCGCGCTGTGCGGGCGGCCCAGGGCGGCCAGCCACTGGTCCGCCAGGCTCTGCACGCCCAGGGACAGGCGGTTCACCCCCAGGGAGACCAGCGCCCGGAACCAGCTCACGTCCAGGGCCGAGTCCG
>JBFWIY010000343.1:0-3957 GCA_050255855.1 Desulfovibrionaceae bacterium | reverse complement strand
GGGGCCGCGCCGCTCCACTCCGGCCAGCTCAGGGAGAGGACCGGCTTGGGGCTGGCCGGACGGCCCAGGTGGTAGCCTTCGCCGTGGTGCACGCCCATGGAGATGAGGCTGGTGAGCTCGGTGTCGCGCTCGATGCCCTTGGCGATGAGCTCGCACCCGAAGCTCTCGGCGAAGGCCAGGAAGGTCTTGATGAGCCCACGCTTCACCGGGTGGGTGTCGATCTCCCGGGTGAGGGAGAAGTCCAGCTTGATGTAGTCCGGGGTGAACTCGGCCATGCTCCACAGGCCCGAATACCCCGCGCCCACGTCGTCCACGGCCACGCCGAAGCCCTGGGAGCGGTAGTGGCCGATGGTGGTGCGGAAGAGCGGGAAGTCGCGGATGGCGTGGCGCTCCGTGACCTCGAAGACCACGTTGGAGGGGGTGAGCCCGGTGCCCTCCAGGGCGCGCAGGGTCTCGCCCGAGGTGAACTCCGGGTCCAGCAGGGTGTCCAGGTGCAGGTTCATGAACACCTTCTGGCCGGGGTCCATGCCGCCCAGGCCGCGGATGGCGGTCTCGCGGTAGAGCCGCTCCAGCTGGAACACCCCGCCGGTCTGCTCGGCGTAGTCGAAGAGCGCCGTGGGGGTGTGGAAGTAGCTGCCGCGCGGCCCGCGGGTCAGGGCCTCCCAGCCGATGACCCGGCCCGTGGCCAGCTCGGCGATGGGCTGGTAGAGCACCTGCACCAGGCCGTTGGCCACGATCTCCTGGAACTCCCGGGCCAGGCCCAGGGCCGGGTCGGCCAGCAGCCCGGCGGCCGTGCGCTGGGCGGCGCAGGCCGCGTCGTACAGGGCGGCCTCGAAGTCCCGCCCCGGCTCCAGCACGGCGTAGCCCACCCGGACCTCCAGGGCCTGGCGGGTCAGGCGCATGGTGGTGCGCTTGAGCCACTGCTTCATGGCCAGGCGCAGGGTCAGGCATATGCGCAGCAGCTCGGGCGGATCCGGCACCTCGCCCCCGAGCAGGGCCACGAACCGGCCGCAGTCCACCTGCTCCACCTCCAGGCGGGATCGCCGGGGCGCGGCCGTTCCGGCCAGCCGCCCCAGCTCCTCGCGCGCCTGGCGCGAGACGTACTGGGCGATGTCCTCGCCGTACAGGCTCAGGAACGCGAAAAACCCCGGAATCTCCAGGGAAATCAGAAAGGCCCCCTCGCTGCCCGCCACCCGGCGGGCCAGCCGCTCGCGCCGGGCGGCGTCCATGAACTCCTCGCGCCGGGCGTCGCCCCGCGCGGCGAGCGGCGAGAAGAACCCCATGAACCGGCCCAGGTGGCCGGCGCGCTTATGCTCCATGGTCATGCTACCCCTCCGCTACCCCCAGCGGCTCGCACGCGGCCGCCGCTTCCGGCCGCTCCCCCATGAGCAGCCGTCGCATCCCCTCCGCGTCCACGGGACGCGAGAAATGAAATCCCTGCCCCACGTCGCACCCCAGCTGGCGCAGCACCCGGCGCTGGGCCTCGGTCTCGATGCCCTCGGCGATGGTCCGCAGGTCCAGGCTGGCGGCCAGGCCGAGGATGGTCTGGATGATCTTGCGCGAATCCACCCCGTTGCGCGACGAGATGCGCGAGACGAAGGAACGGTCGATCTTCAGGGTGTCGAAGGGATAGCGGTGCAGGCTGGCCAGGGACGAATACCCCGTGCCGAAGTCGTCGATGGCCAGGGAGAACCCGGCGCTCTTGAGCTCCGCCAAAATGACGGCCACCTCGTCGGGGTTGTGCATGAGCATGCTCTCCGTGACCTCCAGCTTGACGCGGGAGGGGGAGACGCCCGTCTCGGCGGCGATGGCCTGGGCCCGGACGGCCAGGTCCGGCTCGGTGAACTGCCGGGCCGAGAGGTTCACGGCCATCTGGATCTCGCGCCCCGCCGCGCAGCGTTCCCCGAGTTCGGCCAGCTCCAGGCAGGCCCGGCGCAGCACCCACTCCCCCAGGGGCACGATGAGCCCGGTCTCCTCGGCCAGGGGGATGAACTCGCCGGGCAGGATCATCCCCCGCTCGGGGTGCATCCAGCGGATGAGCGCCTCCACCCCCTGGACCCGGCCCGAGGCGAGGTCCACGAAAGGCTGGTAGTGCACCCGGAACTCGTCGCGCTCCAGGGCCCGGCGCAGGTCCATCTCCATCTTCAAAAGGCCCAGGGCCTGGACGTGCATGCGCGAGTGGAAGACCTTGGTGACGCCGCAGCCCTTGGTCTTGGCCCGGTGCACCGCGGCGTCGGCGTCGCGCAGCACCTGCTCGGCGTCCTGGTGCTCGCGCGAGCTGTACACGATGCCCATGCCCACGGTGACGCTCATCTCCTCCCCGGCCACGCGCATGGGCCGGGAGACCACCTGCTGGATGCGCTCGGCCGCGCGCATGGGCACGCGGTCGTCGTCCACCTCGTCCAGGAGCAGCACGAACTCGTCGCTGCCCAGCCGGGCCACGGTGTCCACCTTGCGCAGGCACTGGCCCAGCCGCTCCGCCACCTGGATCAGCAGTTCGTCGCCCACCCCCCGGCCCAGGCCGTCGTTCACCAGCTTGAAGCGGTCGATGTTGATGAGCAGCACGGCGAAGGCGTAGCCGTCGCGGCGGCGCATGCGCTCCATGGCCTGCTTGAGATGCTCCAGGAAGAGCACCCGGTTGGGCAGCCCGGTGAGGGAGTCGTGAAAGATCTGCTGCCGCAGCTCGCGCTCAAAGGCCTTGCGCTCGGTGACGTCGCGGCTGTTGACCACCACGCCGCCCACCACCGGGTCGTCCAGCAGGTCCACGGCGTGGGCCTCCAGGTGACGCCAGCCCCCCGCGGCCGTGCGGCGGCGGTACTCGAAGCGCTGGGGCGCGCCCGAGCCCGACCCCAGGCGGCCCAGCACCCCGCGCACTAGGCCCGCGTCGTCGGGGTGGATGTGGCGCTCCAGGGCGTCGCCGGGCAGGGCCTCCGGGTCGATCCCCAGACAGGCGCGCACGGCCGGGCTCTCGAAGACGATGTCCCCCTGCTCGTCCACCACGGTGATGAGGTCGCTGGAGAACTCGATGAGGGAGCGGAAATAGTGCTCGCGGTCGGCCAGCTCCCGCTGGGCGATCTTGCGCTGGGTCACGTCGTTGCCCACGCAGAGCACCCCGGCCAGCACCCCGTCCTCGTAGACCGGCCGGTTGGACCACTCCACCCAGACCCGGCGGCCGTCGCGGCACAGGTTCTCGCTCTCCATCTGGGGGTGGGCCCCGGGGTCCAGGAGCAGGTCGCGCAGCAGGGCGGCCAGGTCCAGGCCCGCGGCGTCGCGCTCGGGCACCAGGCTGCCCAGCACCGGGCGGCCCAGGATATCCCGGCGCGGCCAGCCGAAGAAGCGCTCGGCGAAGTCGTTGAAGAAGATCACGCGGCCCTGGGTGTCCAGGCGCAGGATGACGCAGTTGGCCAGCTGCACCAGCTCGCGGTACTTGCGCTCGCTGCGCCGCAGCTCGGTGACGTCGCGGCACACGGCCAGGAGCCGGTCCTGGCGCAGGGCGGTGATGTTGACGTTGAAGCAGCGCCGGGCGTCCAGGTCGATCTCGAACTCGCAGTGGGCCCCGCCCCGGGTGCGCGCGGCCTCGCCCAGGGCCGCGGCCACGGCCTCCACGGCCAGGGCCGGCACGAACTCGGTGTAATGGCGGCCCTCCAGCTCCTCGGGCCGGTGGCGCTTGAACTCGTAGTTGGTGGGCACCACGCGCCGGATGCGCCCGGACGGCGTGACCTCCACCACCAGGCTGGTCATGGAGTGCAGCACGGCGTGCATCTGCTCCCCGCTGCGGCGCAGCTCGGCGTTGCGCGCCCCCAGGCGCGACGTGGCCCGCCGCACCCGGCGGCGCAGCTGGGCGTTCCAGACCAATACGCCCAGGGCCGCGGCCCCGACGGTTCCCACGGCGCCGCCCAGCGCAGCCACGGACCGTGCCCCGGTCTCGGCCACGACGGCGCCCAGCAGTCCGCCCAG
>JBFWIY010000342.1:2051-3962 GCA_050255855.1 Desulfovibrionaceae bacterium | reverse complement strand
CACGTCCCGCCGGGCCAGGACCTCGGCCAGGACCCGCGCCAGGTCCGCCAGGTCGAAGGGCTTGGCCAGGTAGCCGTCCATCCCCGCGGCCAGGAACTGCTCGCGGTCGCCGCTCATGGCGTGGGCGGTCATGGCCACCAGGGGCACGTCGGGCCGTCCGGCCTCCCCGGCGCGGATGCGCCGGGCCGCCTCCAGCCCGTCCATCTCCGGCATCTGGATGTCCAGGAGCACGCAGTCCACCGGGACGCGCCGCAGGATCTCCAGCACCTCGACCCCGGTGCCCGCGGTGAGCGCCTGGTGGCCGAGGCGGCGCAGCAGGCGCTCGCCCAGGATGCGGTTGACGCGGTTGTCCTCGGCCAGGAGCACCACGGCCGGGTCCGCCGCGGCCGGGGCCTCGGGCTCGGCGGGCGACGGGGCGACGACCTCGGCCGGGGCCTCGTGGGCGGTCAGGGTCACCCACACCGTGGTCCCCTCCCCCGGCTCGGTCTCGATGCACACCGTCCCCTCCATGGCCCGGGCCAGGCGGGCCACGATGCCCAGGCCCAGCCCCGCGCCCTGGTACTGGCGGGCCAGGGAGCCGTCGGCCTGGGTGAAGGGGTCGAAGATGCGGGTCAGGAAATCGGGGTCGATGCCGATGCCCTGGTCGCTCACGGCCACCAGCAGCCGGACCCGGCCGGGACCGGGCGGGGTCAGGGCGGAAATCTCCAGGCGCACCGCGCCCCCGCGGGAGAACTTCACGGCGTTGCCCACCAGGTTGAAAAGCACCTGGCGCAGGCGCAGGGGGTCGCCCAGGATGCGGGCCGGGGCGTCGGGGTCCAGCCGGGCCTCCAGGGCCACGCCGCGCTCCATGGACAGGTCCTGGAACGGGGCCAGGGCGGCCTGCATGGTGGGCAACAGGTCCACCGGCTCCCGGGCGAGGCTGAAGCGCCCGGCCTCGATGCGCGAGAGGTCCAGGATCTCGTTGATGACCCCCAGCAGATGGCGGCCGCTGTTGCGGGCGTGGATCACCAGCTCCCGCTGGTCCGCGTCCAGCCCCGTGCCGGAGAGCAGCTCCAGCATGCCCAGCACCCCCGTGAGCGGGGTGCGGACCTCGTGGCTCATGGTGGCCAGGAAGGCGCTCTTGGCCCGGGTGGCGGCCTCGGCCGCATCGCGGGCGGCGATGAGCTCGGTCTCGGCCCGCTTGCGCTCGGAGATGTCGTTGAAGAGCACGGCGAAGCGGCCGGGATGGGGGCAGTAGGCCACCACCTCCCACCACTTGCCCGTGGCGGCGTCGAAGTCCTCGAAGCGCAGGGCCGCGCCCCCCAGGGCCACCTGGCCGTAGCGCTCGATCCAGCGCCGGTCCAGGGTGGGCAGGACCTCCCGCACGGTGTGCCCCTCCACGGCCGAGGCCCGCAGCCCGGTGAGGGCCTCGAAGGCCGGGTTGACCTCCAGGAAGAGGTAGTCCACCGGGCGGCCGTCGGCGTTGACGATCATCTCGTGCAGGGCGAACCCGGACAGGGAGTTGGTGAACAGCGTGCGGTAGCGCCCCTCGCTCTCGGCCAGGGCGGCCTGGGCCTGCACCCGGTCGGTGATGTCCTGGGCGTGGACCATGACCGTGTCCGGCGGGAGGAACACGTAGCTGCGGTCGAAGATGCGGCGCTCGCCCGTGTTGCGCACCACGAGGCTGGTGTCGCGGCGCACCGTGGTGCGGCTCTGCACGGCGCGCTGGAAGTCCTCCACGATCTGCGGGGTGTCGGCGTAGACGTCGGTGAGCTCCCGGCCGAGCAGGCTGCGCACGCTGCCGTGGGAGATGACCTCCGCCGCCAGGTTGTAGCCCTCCAGCCGGAACCCGCCGCCGCCCTGCCGCCAGATGTAGGTGGGCAGGGGCATGCCCTGGAAGAGCAGCCGGAAATGCGCCTCGCGCCGGGCCAG
>JBFWIY010000342.1:0-1951 GCA_050255855.1 Desulfovibrionaceae bacterium | reverse complement strand
GGGAGATGACCTCCGCCGCCAGGTTGTAGCCCTCCAGCCGGAACCCGCCGCCGCCCTGCCGCCAGATGTAGGTGGGCAGGGGCATGCCCTGGAAGAGCAGCCGGAAATGCGCCTCGCGCCGGGCCAGGCGCTCCTCGGCCCGGCTGCGCTCGGTGATGTCGAGCATGACGGCCACCAGGCCCGTGGCGCGCCCCTCGGCGTCCAGGAGCGGGGCCTTGTGCACCATCATCTCCCGCTCGCGCTCCTCGCCGTCCAGGATGCGCACCTCGTAGGCCAGCTCACGGCCCGTGGTCAGGACCTCCTGGTCCTTGCGGGCGCAGGCGTCGGCCAGCTGGGGCGGCCCCCCCTCCTCGCCCGGGCGGCCCAGCAGCTCCTCCTGCCGTCGGCCGGAAAGACGCTCGAAGGCCCGGTTGCAGCCCAGGAACGCCCCGTCGGCCCCCTTGAAGAAGATGGGGGCCGGGATGGTGTCCATGAGGGTGCGCAGGTAGCGGTACTGGCGCTGCTGGCGCGCGGAGACCCGGCGGTGGCGGCGGCGCATGACGAACAGCGCCCCCAGGGTCACCAGCTGGGAGACCGTCAGGGCCAGCACGGACCAGACGCTGAACCGCCGGTGCTCCGCGGGGACGGGATGGTTCAGGACCAGGCTGCCCGCGGGCAGGCGGTCCTCGGAGATGCCCAGGCGTTGCAGCTCCGACCAGTTGAACACCGGACGCGACAGGCTGCGCGTCAACACCGGGATGTCCTGCGGGCGCTGGCCCGCGAGCACGCGCAGGGCCATGGCCGCGGCCAGCTCCCCCTGCTGGGCCGGGGAGACGGAGGACCCGCCCAGGGCCCCCTGGGCCACCAGGGAGTCCGCCGTGGCCAGCACGGGCAGGGCGCAGGCCGAACGCACCAGCTGGAGCCCCACCCCGGGGGAGACGGCCTCCCCCTCCCGGTCCTGGGTCAGGGCCAGGTACACCACCAGGGCGGAGGCGGGCTGCTCGGCCAGGGCCGTCAGGGTGTCCCGCGCCGACAGCCCGGCCAGGGACACGAACGGCAGCCGGGGGTGCTCGTCGCGCAGGATCTGCTCCAGGCGTCCCAGGCGCGCGAGGGTCGCGGCGTTCCGGTCGGCCACGGCCACGATGCGGGTGGCGCCGGGAAAGAGGTCCAGCCCCAGCCGCAGGGTCCCGGCCAGGTCGGCCTGCTCGGCCACGCCGGTGAACCCGGGACGCCCGTCGAGCATGGAGGGCAAAAATTCGTTCACCCCGCAGAAGACCACCGGCACCCCGGGGAAGAGCAGGTCCCCGTGGCCGCACATGAAGTCGAAGGCCGGGGTGTCCGAGGTCAGGATCACGTCGGGCTGATGGTAGCGGTACTTGGCCGAGAGCATGCGGACCAGGGCGGGCCGGGTCTCGTCCAGGGGGTGGCGCAGAAGATCCATGTATTCCACATGGATGCTCAGCCGCCGCCCGGACTTGCCCAGGACCTGACACATGCCCCGCATGATCTCGTCGGTCCAGGGCCGCCCCTGGTGGTAGGAATGCAGGATCAACACGTCCGCCGGCGGCTCCGCCGTCGCAGGCTGGACCGAGACGGCCAGCAGGAGCGCCAAGACCAGCGGCGCGAGCAAACGCATCGAACACCCCCCCCGACCCGGACCCGGCGCGGCGAACCGCGGTCCCGGGACGCCGGACCTGCAATGCCTTATGCCGGTTTCCTGGTGTAAATGCAACGCAACTTCCCCAAGATTCCGTTGATTAAGGCTTCCGTTTCCTCGACGCATGGCGTAGGAAATGGCATTGCCGGAAACGAGGAGCCGTCGCATGCTGGTGCTCTTGTCCCTGATGCTGTTCCTGGCCCTGGTGATCCTCATTTGGGCCGTGATGATCTACAACGGCCTGGTCCGCCGCCGGAACCTGCTGCGCGAGGGCTGGAGCGGCATCGACGTGCAGCTCAAGCGCCGGGCCAACCT
>JBFWIY010000341.1:0-3968 GCA_050255855.1 Desulfovibrionaceae bacterium | reverse complement strand
GTCTACCGCAAAAAGGGCCCGCTGCGCGAATTCTGCGACGACCACATCCGCCGCGAAATCCAGCCCCTGGACAACGATGCGGCGTGGGAGGCCCTCAAGCCCCTGACCCGTCTGGGCATGGCCCTGGGCGAACTGAACGTCACGGTGGATGTCCCCGAGGACATCCCGCTGCTCGGCATCCCCAAGGGACCCATCCCCCTCCAGCGGCTGTTCTACTGGCACGTGTGCAAGGCCTTCTACCGGCCGGACATGACCCTGGAGGAAATGAACCACGTCAACTTCGACTGGTATCGCCCGCTCAACTGCATCCGCAGCACCCCGGAGGAGCTCCGGGCCTACTGCGGGGCGGCGGGCCTCGACATCGAACACATGGACATCCAGGAAGCCGGCATCACCGTCGTGGCCCGACGGGCCTGAGGCCGGGGAGGGAAGGACCGCAATGCGCAGAATTCCGCTCATCAAACCCGTCATCACCGAGGCCCTCAAGGACCGGGTGTGCCGGGTGCTCGACTCCGGCTACCTCACCGAGGGGCCGGTGACCAGGGAGTTCGAACGCCGCGTGGCGGACTACGTGGGCGCATCCCACGCCCTGGCCGTCACCAGCTGCACCACCGGGCTCGAACTGGCCCTGCGCGCCGTCGGGGTGGGCCCGGGCCACGAAGTCGTGGTGCCGGACTACACCTACCCGGCCACCGCCGACGTGGCCATGCTGCTGGGAGCCACCTGCGTCATCGTGGACGTGGACCCGCAGACCATGCTCATGGACTGGGAAGCCCTGGAGGCGGCCATCACGCCGCGCACCAGGGTCGTCATGCCGGTGTCCATCTTCGGCAACCCGGTGGACGCCGACCGGCTGGCCGCGCTCAAGGCCCGGCACGGCTTCCTCACCGTGGAGGACGCGGCCTGCTCCCTGGGAGCGGAGTTCGGCGGCCGCCGCGTGGGAGCGCTGGCCGACCTGACCGTGTTCAGCTTCCACCCCCGCAAGTTCATCACCACCGGCGAGGGCGGCATGGTGCTCACGGACAACGCCGAATGGGCCGCCTGGATGGAGTCCTTCAAGCACTTCGGCATGGGGGCCTCCCCCACGCGCGAGGGCGCCTGCTTCCTGCGCGTCGGCACCAACTACAAGCTCTCCAACGTCCTGGCCGCCATCGGCCTGGCCCAGCTGGACATGGCCGACGAACTGCTGGTTGAACGCCGGGCCCTGGCCGCCCGCTACGACGAACTCCTGGCCGGGGTCCCCGACGTCGTCCTGCCCCGGACCACCCCGAACGGACGCCACTCCTACCAGAGCTACATCGTCTTCGTCCCCGGCCGGGACCGGGTGCTGCGCTCCATGCGCGAGAAGGGCGTGGAGGTGCAGATCGGCACCTACAGCCTGCACATGCACGAGGCCTTCCGGCCCGGCCCCCTGTGCCGGGTGCAGGGCGACATGGCCGGCAGCCGCTCCGCATACGAGCACGCCCTGGCCCTGCCGCTCTACCACGGCATGACCGCGGAGGAGCAGGCCTACGTCGTGGACATGCTCGCCGGGGAGCTGGCGGACTAGGCCATGTGCGGCATCTGCGGCTACCTGAACCTCTCCGGCGCCCCGGCCGACGCCGCCCTGGCCGGACGCATGGCCCGGGCCATCGCCCACCGCGGCCCGGACGGCCAGGGCCAGTGGGCTGCGGGGCCCGTGGCCCTGGGGCACCGCCGCCTGGCCATCCTGGACCTCTCCGAGGCCGGGGCCCAGCCCATGCATTCCGCCGACGGCCGCTACGCCATCGCCTACAACGGCGAGGTCTACAACTTCCGCGAGCTGCGCGGCGAGCTGGAGGGCCTGGGCCACGCCTTCCGCTCGCGCACGGACACCGAAGTGGTCATGGCCGCCTACGCCCAGTGGGGCGCGGCCTGCGTTACGCGCTTCAACGGCATGTTCGCCTTCGCCCTGTGGGACGCCCGGGACCGGACCCTCTTCCTGGCCCGCGACCGCTACGGCATCAAGCCGCTATACTACGCCTTTCTGGACGGGGCGCTGGTCTTCGGCTCGGAGCAGAAGGCCGTGCTGGAGCACCCGGCCGCCCGGCGCGAGCTGGACCTGGAGGCCCTGCTCGAATACTTCACCTTCCAGAACATCTTCACGCCCCGCACCCTGCTCAAGGGCGTACGCCTCTTCCCCCCGGCGCACACCGCCCTGCTGCGCCAGGGCGACGCCCCGGACGAGCTGCCCCTGCGGCGCTATTGGGAGTTCGACTTCCGCGAGCCCGAGCACCCGGCCTCCGAGGCCGAATACGTGGAGGAGCTGGACCGGCTGTTCCGCCAGGCCGTGGAGCGCCAGCTCGTCAGCGACGTGGAGGTCAACGCCTACCTCTCCGGCGGCATGGACTCCGGGGCCATCACCGCGGTGGCGGCCCGGCGCATCCCCTACATCAAGACCTTCACCTGCGGCTTCGACCTGACCTCGGCCAGCGGCCTGGAGCTCTCCTTTGACGAACGCGGCAAGAGCGAACAGCTCTCCCACCTGCTCCGCACCGAGCACTACGAGGTGGTGCTCAAGGCCGGCGACATGGAGCGCTGCCTGCCCCGGCTGGCTTGGCACCTGGAGGAGCCCCGCGTGGGCCAGAGCTATCCCAACTACTACGCGGCCGGGCTGGCCTCCAAGTTCGGCAAGGTGGTGCTGGCCGGCACCGGCGGGGACGAGCTCTTCGGCGGCTACCCCTGGCGCTACTACCGGGCCGTGGTCAACGACTGCTTCGACGACTACGTGGACAAGTACTACGGGTTCTGGCAGCGGCTCATCCCCAACAAGGAGATCCAGGCCGTGTTCGCCCCGGTGTGGGGGGCGGTCGGCCGCGTCTGGACCCGCGACATCTTCCGCGACGTGTTCCCCCGGCGCGACGCGTGCCTGACCCGGCCCGAGGACTCCGTGAACCACTCCCTGACCTTCGAGGCCAAGACCTTCCTGCACGGGCTGCTGGTGGTGGAGGACAAGCTCTCCATGGCCCACGGCCTGGAGACCCGGGTCCCCTTCCTGGACAACGACCTGGTGGATTTCGCCATGCAGGTGCCGGTGGCGCTCAAGCTGGGCAACCTGGCCGAGGTGGCGCGCATCGACGAGAACGATCCGGCCAAGTACAAGAAATATTTCGAGCGAAGCCGGGACGGCAAGCTGCTGCTGCGCCGGGCCATGGAGCGGCATGTGCCGCGCGAGGTCACCGAGCGCGAAAAGCAGGGCTTCAGCGCCCCGGACGCCTCCTGGTTCAAGGGCGAGAGCATCGACTACGTGCGGCGCATGCTCTTCGACGGCGATGCGCTGCTCTACGCCTACCTCGACCGCGACGCGGTACGCGGCCTGGTGGAGGAGCACCTGGCGGGCCGGGCCAACCGCCGCCTGCTCATCTGGTCGCTGCTCTTCGTGGAATGGAGCCTGCGGGCCTTCCTGGGGGAGCGCCATGCAGCTTGAGCGGGCGCGTCGTCTGGCCGAGGCGGCCATCCGGCGGTTCGGGCTGGACCTGAACGGCCTGGTGGTGCTCACCGAGGCGGCCACGGGCCACTTCGCGCTCACCGCGCCCCTGGCCGCGCTGGCCGGGGCGGACCGGGTGCTGGCCCTGGGCCGCGACTCGCGCTTCGGCAGCGCGGAACAGGCGCACGAGGCCTGCCGCCGCGTGGCCCGGGCCTGGGGCCTGGACGAAGACCGGCTGGAGTTTCTGGACGACCGCCGGGACCCGCGCCTGCGGGAGGCGGACGTGGTCACGAACCTGGGCGCGCTGCGCCCCCTGGACCGGGAGTTCCTCTCCCGCCTGGGCCCCTGCGCCGCCGTGCCGCTCATGTGGGAGACCTGGGAATTCCGCCCGGCCGACCTGGACCTGGAGGCGTGCCGCCGCTCAGGCATCCCGGTGCTGGGCACCGACGAGCACCACCCCGACCTGGGCATCTTCGACTACGTGGGGGTCTGCGCCGTGAAGCTGCTGCTCGAAGCCGAGGTG
>JBFWIY010000340.1:0-4028 GCA_050255855.1 Desulfovibrionaceae bacterium | reverse complement strand
GTGGCCCAGACCTTGAAGTTGTACGGCCACATGAAGAGCTCGCCGATGCCCCGGCCAAAGACCGTCTCGATCCATTGCGAGAAATTGCGCGGTTCGGCCGTGGGGCGGCGGCCGGGCAGCAGCCCCTGCACGCAGCGCCAGCGCTCGGCCGGGGGCAGGTGGCGCACGTTGTTCTGAAAGGGATAGGGCGCCCAGGTCCCGGCGCAGCGCACCAAGCTCATCCGCTGGTGCTCCAGCATCTCCCCGGCCATGAGGCCGTTCACCAGGGCGTCGAACTCGGGATAGTGGGAGAAGAGCACGTGGCCGCCGAAGTCCCAGGTGAACCCGGCCGGGTCGCGGAAGCTGGCCGAGAGCCCGCCCGCAAAGGATTCGGCCTCCAGCACCAGGAAGTCCCGGCGGCCCAGCTCGGCCAGGGCGTGGGCCGCGCCCAGCCCGGTGGGCCCGGCGCCCAGGATGAGGAAGGTGGTGGTCTGCATGGGCGGCCTCCGTGCGGGCGAGGATGCGTCAGATGGCGGGATTTATCAAGGGCGGCCGGGCCCCCGGGACGGGCGCGGGGGGGGCGGGGGCCGCGGAAAGCCCGCGGGCCAGGGCCCGGGAGCCGCAGTGTCACGCACCTTTCGCCTGGCCGTAACAGGTCCGTAACAGGGGGCTGGTAGGAATCCCCTTCAGGTTACGACACGTCGGAACGACGCCAAATCACCCCTAGTGGAGGAAGCAATGAAAAAGATTCTCGCGTTGGTTGCGTTGTTTGCCCTGGTCGCCGGCACCGCCTGGGCCGGCTCCGTGGAGATCAAAGGCTCCACCACGGTCCTGCCCTTCATGCAGAAGGTCGTGGACCACTTCCAGAAGTCCAATCCCGACATGGCCATCTCCCTGTCCGGCGGCGGCTCCTCCAACGGCGCCAAGGCCCTCATCGACGGCACCTGCGACATCGCCATGATGAGCCGCGACATGAAGGGCAAGGAAGCCGACGCCGCCAAGGCCAACGGCCGTGAGCCCGTCCAGTTCGTGGTGGCCTACGACTGCATCGTGCCCGTGGTGAACCCGGCCAACCCGGTCAAGGACATCAGCACCGAGCAGCTCATGAACATCTACCTGGGCAAGACCACCAATTGGAAGGATCTGGGCGGCAAGGACGCCGAGATCGTGGTCATCTCCCGCGACACCTCCTCCGGCACCTACGACTGCTGGAAGGACAAGATTATGGGCAAGGACGCCAACGGCGAACACAACAAGGTGTTCCCCGGCGCCTCCCTGCTGGCCTCCAACGGCGCCGTGGCCCAGGCCGTGTCCAAGAACCCCCAGGCCATCGGCTACGTGGGTCTGGCCTACGTCAACGCCGAGCTCAAGGGCCTGAGCGTCAACGGCATCTCCGCCAGCGTCAAGACCGCCCTGGACAAGAGCTACCCCATCTCCCGCGGCCTGAACTGCTACACCGTGGGTGAGCCCGCCGGCGACGTGAAGACCATCATGGACTTCATCATGAGCCCCGCCGGTCAGAAGCTGGCCGAAGAGGTCGGGTACATCCCGGTCAAGTAGCGCCTCCGCGTCGGGATCGAACGGATACAGCGCCTCCGGGACGCCGGGCGTCCCGGAGGCGAACATTTCCAGGGTCGGCCCACCCCGCACGGGCGGGCCGACAACCCGCCAACAAGGACCCGAGACCGTGAGCAAAGGCAAGCTGCTGTTCATCGCCGCCCTCGTGGCCGCCCTGACCCTGACCGCCCTGGGCTGGCGCAACGGCCGGCCCACCCCGGTGGAGCAGGTCTACCTCTCCCGCGTGGACATGCTCGCCCAGCGCGGCATCGAGAACAACGCCTTCCGCAAGGCCCTGGACGAGGTGAAGCGCTACGTGGAGTTCGCCCTCACCGAGGACGCCGGGGACGCGGGCAGCACCGAGGCCGAGGCCGACGCCGCCCTCAAGGTCTCCATGGACCAGTTCGTGCGCATCAACAAGGTGGTGGAGGAGCACGCCTCCAAGCTCATGCGCCAGGGCAAGGGCAAGCAGCTCAACCAGGACGGCCTGGCCTTCATCAAGGCCCAGGTCCTGGAGTCCATCCGCACCCGCGGGCTCATGGACTACGCCCTGGCCGCCTGCCTCGGCTTCCTGCTGGTCCTGACCCTGACCCTCAAGGCCCTGAACCTCTCGCGCCGCACCAAGGACCGCATGATCCAGTTCGGCTTCCTGGTCACGGCGCTGACCAGCATCTTCATCCTGCTGCTCATCATGCTCTTCCTGTTCCGCGAGGGCCTGCCCCTCTTCCACAAGGTCTCGCTCTCCGACTTCCTCTTCGGCCACTACTGGTACCCCACCGAAGAGGAGAGCCCCGAGTTCGGCATCTTCCCGCTCATCGTGGGGTCCCTGGCCGTCACCGTGGTCTCGTCCGTCATCGCCATCCCGCTCGGCGTCATGACCGCCATCTACCTGGCCGAGATCGCCACCCCGCGCATCCGCGGCATCGTCAAACCCATCATCGAGCTGCTGGCCTCCCTGCCCTCGGTGGTCATCGGCTTCTTCGGCATGGTGGTGGTGGCCCCGTTCCTCCAGCAGACCTTCCACATCGCCACGGGCCTGAACCTGCTCAACGCCAGCATCATGCTGGCCTTCATGAGCGTGCCCACCATCACCTCGGTCAGTGAGGACGCCATCTTCGCCGTGCCCGGCGAGCTCAAGGAGGGCGCGCTGGCCCTGGGCGCCACCCACTTCGAGACCATCCGCACCGTGGTCATCCCGGCCTCCATCTCGGGCATCAGCACCGCCGTCATCCTGGGCATGTCCCGGGCCATCGGCGAGACCATGGTGGTCCTCATGGTGGCGGGCGGCGCGGCCATGATCCCGGGCTCCATCTTCGACCCGGTGCGGCCCATGCCCGCCAGCATCGCCGCGGAGATGGGCGAGGCCCCGTTCCAGAGCGACCACTACTTCGCCCTGTTCGCCATCGGCATCGTGCTCTTCCTGTTCACCCTGGTCTTCAACGTGGTGGCCGACTACGTGGCCAACAAGTACCGCCAGGTGGGCGCGGCCACCCTCTAGCCCGGGGCCGCGACCCAAGGAGCGACCATGTCCCAGACCCTGTCCCAGACCCTGACCAACGAGCGCGCCCGCGAGCTCATGGGCAACGAGTCCCGCAACCGGCGGCGCAAGGCCGTGCAGGCGGGCATCTTCAACATCTTCCGCGGCGCGGCCCTGGTCAACGGCCTGGCCCTGGCCGTGATCCTGGGCTTTCTGCTGGTCAACGGCCTGCCCGCCCTGACCTGGGGCTTCCTCACCGAATTCCCGCGCGAGTCCATGACCCAGGGCGGCATCTTCCCCTGCATCCTGGGCACCTTCCTGCTGGCCCTGTCCTCCATGCTGGTGGCCCTGCCCCTGGGGGTGTCCGCGGCCATCTACCTCAACGAATACGCCCGCCCGGGCCGGGCCCTGCGCATCATCCGCATCGGCATCAACAACCTGGCCGGCGTGCCCTCCGTGGTCTTCGGCCTGTTCGGCCTGGGCCTGTTCGTCACCGCCCTGGGCATGGGCGTGTCCATCGCCGCGGGCGCGCTCACCCTGGGGGCGCTCACCCTGCCGGTCATCATCGGCACCACCGAAGAGGCCCTCAAGAGCGTGCCGGACACCTACCGCGAGGCCTCCCTGGGCCTGGGGGCCACCAAGTGGCAGACCATCGCCCGGGTCGTGCTCCCGGCCGCCACCCCGGGCATCCTTACCGGAAGCATCCTGTCCATCTCCCGCGCCGCGGGCGAGACCGCGGCCATCATGTTCACCGCCGCGGTCTTCTTCACCCCGCGCCTGCCCGAGGGCATCCTGGACGACGTCATGGCCCTGCCCTACCACATCTACGTCCTGGCCACCGCGGGCACCGAGATCGAAAAGACCCGCCCCCTCCAGTACGGCACCGCCCTGGTGCTCATCGCCCTGGTCCTGGGCATGAACCTCATCGCCATCTTCCTGCGCGCCCGACTGCAAAAACGCATGAGCAAGTAACCCCGGCCGCGCACGCGAGTCGGTGAGGCCTCCGGCGGCCAGG